>JBGTGN010000073.1:0-4196 GCA_041746715.1 Pirellulales bacterium
TGGGCCTGCGTCGACCGCGACACCTGGAGCCGGAAGTCAGCCGCCTTCTTCCGCTTCTCGGGCTCGTCGGCTTCGGCATCGGCGGCCCGCTCGGTGGCAACGTCGAGCCGTGAGACCGACAGCCCACCGAAAAAGATCATGTGGAGCGCGACGCTGGCAGCCGCCGCGCGAGCGAGCCGCCGACGGTAGGAACTGCCGCGATCGAGGCCGTCATCGGTCATCCGTGCGCTCCGCGGGCAACTGATTCTCGATTCTCATTGAGTGACATGCACATCGTCTGCGCGAATCCGGCTTTCCGCTTTCGGTTGCGGCGTGGGCCGCAGGCTTGTCACTCTTCGGTCATCGCCTGCACCTGATAGTCGTCGATTCCGGCCTGCACGCAGGCATTCATCGCGGCCACGACAAACTTGTGTGGCACCTCCTCGTCGCCGCGAACGATCACTGTCTGCTGCTGCGGGTTGTCGGCCGCCGCTTGAAAGAGAAGCTGTTCGAGCTCTTCGAGTCGCACCGGCCTCGCCCCGGCAAAAAAATTGCCTGAGCGATCAATGTTGATCACAAACTCCCGTGGTCGCGCCGTCAGTGGCTTTGCGGCGGACGCATCGGGCAGCACGACATCGATCGCACGATCGGCCTCATCGAGCTTGCTCGCCACGAGGAAGAAGATCATGAGCAGAAAGACGATGTCGATCATGGGCGTCATTTCAAGGCCAGAGCTGAGCCGCCCCTTGTTGATCGTGACGCTCATGGCCGAGCCTCGGCGGGGCGGGCCTTGGGAGCAGGAGTCGCCGCCGGAGCCGGGCGGGGCAGAGCCGGCTGCGCGGCGAGTTGGGCAGGCGTCGCCCGGCCCTTGCCTTCAAACCGCTCAAGCTGGGGGAGCACGCCATCGATAACCGTATCGATCTCCCGAAATCCCTTGAGGATGCGGCCCTCAAGGTAATGGGCGATCATTGCTGCGGGAATCGCTACGCAGAGACCGGCGAAAGTCGTGATGAGTGCTACGTAGATGCCCTGCGCCAGCTCCGCGGCGCGGTTGGCCCCTGCGTCGAGATTTGCCGTCGTATAGAAGGCGAGGATCATGCCCTGCACCGTGCCGAGGAGGCCGAGCAACGGCGTGACGGAGACCGCGAGGCTGATCGGGCGAACGTTTGCGTAGAGTCGCGACGCTTCTCGCTCCTTGGCAACCTCGACCGTTCGCTCCATCTCTGGGAGTGGTCGCCCAATCTTCTCGAGGAGCGACTGGATCACGCGACCGGCGACCGAGGGATGCTCCTGACAGATGCGATACGCGACCCGTGGGTCAAACTTTCCCGCCTCGAGCGTGCGCAGCTCCGACACCAACTCCGGCGGCACGATCCGTCTTCGCCGCAAGGCGATGAGTCGCTCGATCCCGAACGTCACGACGATGAGCGACATTGCCACAATCGGCCACATGAGAAGGCCGCCGGCCAGGAAAAGCTGCCAGAGCGTCGCGATCCGATCGAGTCCACTCATGATTTTGTTCCTGACACGCTTGGCTGGTTGCTGAGCGCCGCGAGCCGCTTCCGCGCCGCGGGCACATGCTCGCTCGTGGGATACCGCTCGACGAGCTCGGCATAGAGTTTTCGAGCCTGTTCGGTTTGTCCGAGTACTTCAAAACAGCGGGCAGCCTCGTAGGTGGCCTGCGCCTGCCAGGGATGAAATGCGGGCGGCGCGTTCTGCTCACCGAAGCCATAAGCCGACTTGAAGAAGGCTTTGATCGCTTCCTTGTGTTCGCCCTTCTCGAAGAGCACCTCTCCTTCCATCAGCCGCGAGCGGGCCGCGAGCTCCGTCCGTGGGCCTTCGGCGATGCGGCGATAGTCGGCCATGGCGTCGTCCAGACGGCCAAGATTCTGTTTGGCCCAGGCGGCGGCGTAGCGGGCTTCTGGGCCGCGGGGCGAGTCTGGTGCGGCCGTCAAAAACGCGTCAGCAATCTGAAGGCTCTCCTGCCATGCGTCCCGGGAGGCCGCGGCTTCGGCGGCCCGGACAAAAGCCAAGCCTCGAAGGGCATCAGACGAGAGCTGCTCTGGTTTTGCGATCGCGCGAGCAAACGCCTTTGATGCGTCGGCCGGTTGTCCGAGCGACACCAGGGCGTCACCGAGAAGGGCAGCCGCATCGACTGCGAGCGGACCATCGGGTGCTCCTGCGAGCTGCGCCGAAAAAGCCTCCGCGGCGGCGGCATGATCCTTTCGCATGATATGTGTCCAGCCAAGTTTGTGACGGGCCTGCTCGACAAGGGCCGCGAGATCAGGTGAGCTTCCGGCCGCGGTGATCGCGGCGCGGTAGGCCTCGGCTGCCTCGGGCCAATCCTCGGCGGCAAAGCGTCGCTCGGCGATCTCGAGCCAGGCGTCTGCGGCATAGGAACTCGTGGGATAACGCTTCACGAGCTGCTCAAACGCACGCGCAGCGCTGTCTGGCTTCCCCGCAGCCGCAAGGGCAAGCCCCATCTCAAACACCGCGCGATCGCCGGCCGCGAAGTCGGGGGTATCGGTGAGGAGTTTGCGAAACGTAGCCGCTGCCTGGCCATACTTTTCCTGCCCTGCGAGACAAAGCCCCTGGATGAAACGGGCTTCGGCGATGGCCTCGGTATCGAGCTTCTCGGCAAGGCCGCCGCGCTCCGAGAGGAGCCGCTCCGTGTCGGCGAGGCCGCCTGAAAAATCACCCGAGCGTTCTCGGGCGTCGGCTCGCGCGACGAGTGCCGATGCGGCTGCCGTCGAGTCTGGGTATTTCTCGACGAGTCGAGACCAGGAGGCGATCGCCTCCGGAAGCCGGCCTTGTGCTTCATGGCACCAGCCGGTTGCGAGGAGCGTCCACGGAGCGCGGCTGCCAGTGGCCGAGGCCTTGAGCGATGCATCAAAGGCCTCGATCGCCTTGTCGGGATAGCCTGCCTTTTGCCGCAATTGGCCAAGTCGGTACCAGGCGAGATCAGCACCCGTGCCATTGGGAAACTCTTTGGCAAGCCGTTCGGCGGTCGTCAGAGCGCCGCGGGCGTCTCCTGCCTCTTCTTGGGCCCGCACGGCCAGCAGCAGGGCTTCGTCGCGCCTCGGAAAAGTCGAATGGGCCTTGTCGAGCGTCGTGAGGATCGCGGCCGCTGTTGGTGCATCTTTCAGTTCAACCAAAGCCGTTGCATCGAGGAGCATTGCCTCGGCTTGCTGCGCACCGGTGAGTGAGGGCGTGACCGCCGCCAGCAGATCGTGCGCCTGCTTCCAGTCGCCGCTTGCCGCTACAGCCGTAGCCTCGCGAAGCCGCCACGCGGGAGCCTTCTCAGACTTCGGGGCTGCTGTGACGAGCTCGCGGTACGCGTTGGCGGCGTCGGCATGACGGCCGAGTGCGAGAAGGGCCTCGGCGCGAATCACACGAACATCCTGGATGGCGGCCGGGCTGGCCGAAGACGCATGTCGCGCGAGAAAAGCATCGGCACGCTCGAGGGCATCCGAGGCCTTCCCGGCTTGCAGCAGCAGGAGCGCGGCCATCGACGTCGCGGGGCCTGCGGCTGGAGTTGAGCGATGCCGGTCGGCAACGCTCATGAACGCCGTGAGGGCATCCCCCTTGCGGTCGGGAGTGACGTAGAGCGCGTCGGCCCGATCAAGCTCGAGGGCGGCGAGGGTGGCTGGATCGGTGTTGTTGTTCGTGCCCGCGGCAGCGATCGCCTTCGTGGCGACATCGAGTGCCGCCTGAGGTCGCTTCGCATCGAGCTCGAGAAGGCAGAGCCGATGCGCTGCGTCGAGGCCGGTGGCTCCACCGGCCGTGATGGCGGCAGCGAGCCACGTGCGGGCGTCATCGATTCGGCCGGCCTCCGCGAAGGCACGGCCGGCCATGATCATCGCCCGCGTCGTGCGCGTGCCGGCGGGACCACGTGCGAGTTTCGCATAGGCCTCGCCCGCTCCGACAAAGTTTTTCTGTGCCCAGCGGGCGTCGGCCAGGCGCTCAAGCGCGTCCGTCGCCCGAGGGCTTTTCGAGTTGGCAACGGACGCGACGACTTTCTCAGCGTCGGCCGGGCGAGCGAGAGCCAGTGCCCCGTCGGCCCGCCAGAGAGCGACATCATCCGCGAGACGGTGTGCGGGATACTCGCTGGCGAATCTTCGAAGCACTGCTTCTGCATCCGCGTGTCGCTTCTGCTCCGAAAGCCCCACGCCAAGGGCGTAGAGGACATCGGGCATCTGCGATGCTTTGGGGCGTTC
>JBGTGN010000074.1:0-11858 GCA_041746715.1 Pirellulales bacterium
CCCGAGGTCTGCGGCACCGCAGCGGTGCCCTGCGATCCCTTTGCTATTGAGTCGGTCACGCAGGCGATCCGCACGATCCTGGCGGCGCCTCCGATGGCGGCTGAGCTGCGTGCCCAGCGGGCGGCGGTGGCCGCGAGACAGCACCACGATCTCGACATACTCGTGCAGCTCGTGCTCGATGGGATTCGTCCCGGGCACCCCGCCGCGTTGCCGCCAACTGGCTGACTCCTTTGTGAGCCCCTCACCGCTTGATGAGAAGCGCCTGAACGTTGTCGTCGAGTGGCAACGAAAGCGGGTTCACAAGCTGTGTATCGAGCCCACACTCGTCGGCAATCCGGCGAAGGGCCGGGTAGGTGAAGTAGTTCACGTGGTCGGGCCATCGGAAGCCGCACCATTTGCTCCCAAAGAGTTTTCGGTTGAGTGAGCCATAGTTGGGCACCCGGACATACGCCTTGCCCCCGACTCTGAGCACGCGGTGCGTCTCGCGAAGGATCTCCCGCATGGCGACCTCATGCTCGAGGTAGGAGTTCATGAGCACGCCGTCAAAAAAGTTGTCCTCGAAGTCACGAATGCGTTCAGCTCCGGCGCCGTGGAGGCAGTAGCCGCCGGCCTCCTTCATTCGCTTGTCGGCAGCGGCACAGAGCACGCGCGACACCTCGATGCCGTAGGGGATCATCGGGGGGCCGAGCCATTCGCCACCGCCACAGCCAATGTCGAGCACGCGGCCTGGCCCGAAGATGCGGGTGAACATCTCGGTCGATCGCCGACCCTTTATGCCGAGCGCGGACCGCGCGGCCCGCGTAGCCCGCGACACGAGCCCGCGGCGGGTCTCACGGCGCTCGGTGTGGGTCTTCTCCCATGCAAAATCCTCGACGAGCGCCGTATAGGGGGGTGGGTTTTGCAGGTAGGCAAAGCCGCATGGTTTGCACGCAACCACATTCCAGCCATTGGGTGAGTAGGCCGGAATCCGCCGGGCGTCGTCGGCGCCGCAGGATGGGCATGGTCGGTAGGTGTGCTCGCTCGTCACGCTACTTGTCTCCACGGTGTCGGGGCGGCACATGCCAGAGGTCAATGCGATTGACCGGCCACGACGCCAGAAGATACCGTCGGTCGGCACGAATCGTCACGGCCGAATGCCAGAAGGAGCTCGCATGGATCCCCAAATGGATCATCACAACGTCTGTGGCACCACGTCGAAAGGCTGGTCCTGGCGGTTCACCTGGACCGTCTGGGTCATGGCCACGGCGCTCGCACTCGTGGCCACCGCGGTCTACGGCCGGTGGCTCCCATGGAGCGATGATTTCACGATCGTACCGGTCGTGACGGGAGCCATGCCGCTGTCGCCGGCATGGCTTTGGGAACAACACAACGAGCACCGCATCCCACTCGTGAAGCTGCTCTTTATTGGCATGGGACGGCTCTCGGGCTGTGACTACCGCTGGACGCTTGCCGCCAATGTGGCGCTGCTGTCGGCCACGGCGGCGGCCCTGATCGTGGCGGCTCGGCGACTCCGTGGCTTTGGGAGCTGGACCGATGCGGTGTTTCCGGCGGTGATCCTCCATCTCGGCCAGGGCGCGCTTGTCTGGGCGTTCCATTCGCAGTTTCTCCTCACGACGGTCTTGAGCGGCTTGTTCGTGGCGACCGCCGTAGCCGCACCTCGCGGCGGTTCCTGGCGTTCAGCCGGGATGGCGATCTTTGCCCTGCTCCTACCGCTCACCGGTTCGAGCGGCCTTGTCGTCGCCGCGGCGGCCACATGCCTCCTTGCGGCGGAAGCAGTTGGATGGAATGCCGCTCCGGGCACACGCTTCTCGCTCGCTCGTGGCTTCGCTGCGGCTGGTGCGTGCATCACGTCCTCCGTCGGCATCGCCTATGTGGCGACGCTTCACCTCACGCATGCCAAGAGCTACGCCGGGCTGTGGCAGACGCTCGTGGCAAGCCTCGACACGCTTTCGTCGTATCCGGCTGGCCTTGTTACTCGCTTCCCAATGGGATGGCGCGTGGCAACGGCGGTGGCGGTGATGGGCACATGTGTGATGGCCGCGCGAGCCGTGTGGTCGCGAGACACCCGGCACCGTGGGGCCCTTATCATTCTCGTTGGATATGTTTCCTCCCTTGCCCTCGTCGCTCTCGCGGTTGGCTACGGCCGCGGCACCCGCGACTTCTCCCACCTCTACGGCCACTACTCCACGCTGGCGCTTGGGGTGCCAGTCGCCCTGGCACTTGTATGGGCGGCGCTTCCGCAGACACCGGCTGCCCGTGTCGTGCAGTCTCTCCTCTGCGTGGTCACTCTTGTCGTGGCGGCTGATCATGCCAAGCGAGCGGTCCGCACCTGGGGCTCGGGGGCGGAGTCGTGGGCTGTCATAGCGACCGACATGCGTGGCAATGATTCACCGGAGGATGTTGCCGCGCGGCATGCCTCGGCCCTGTTCTTCGTCGACACGCCGGAAACCCGCCGCATGATCTCCACCGCCATCGCCGCCCTTCGCACGACGACCTATCCGCTCTATTGCACGCGGCCCGCGGCCACACCCTGACACGGCACGGAAAGAGGGGTTGCCCGTGCCATGGAGCCGGCGTTGTAGGCCGAGCGCAGCCCGGATGGCGAAGCAAGGGCTACACCGAGCGAAGCGACGGGCACGATGCCCGTCGCAAGCGTCCGGCGACATGGCACGGGCAACCCCGGGACGACGCAGCCCGTAGCGTTACACGAGGCCTTGTCGCTTCCGGCCAATCCAGAAGAGGCCGAGGAGGGCGACGAGCGTGGCGGCCACGAGCGGATGACACCACACCTGAAGGCGACGCACCTCTGGTGACGGCTCGGGGAGATCCTCGAGCGCCTTGAGAAGCTCCGACACCTGCTCCATCGGCACCACCCGGCCTCGCGTCACCTGGGCGATCTCCGTGAGCACCTCGGGGCGGGCCACGGCCCCGATGCCTTCCGCCGCGACACCCTGCACGAAGAACGAGGCGGAGAGCGTGTCGCCCGTCTCACGACATGCGAGGGTGACGTCGTGATTGCCTGGCTCCGTCGGCGTAAACGACGCGGCAAACACACCCCACTCCCCTTCGCCAGCCGGCGGCAGAAACCGCACGGTCTCCACGTCGCCACTCGGCGGCGTGATCCGGGCGATGACCTCACCCTGCGACAGCGGCTCACCCGACGTCGTCGACACCCGTGCGTCAAGCGCGAGCGACTGTCCAAGCTCCGGCTGCTCCGGGGCAAACGACAGACTCATTCGCTCGCCCTTTGCCATGTTGCGACGATAGGCCATCCAGCGGACCACCTGGCCCCAGAACCGATAGTGGTACTTGTCTTCAACACCTTTCCGCCACCGCCATGCGCCATCGGTGGCCATGTAGAGCACTTTTCCCGATCCAAAGGTGCGGGTGATCAGAAGCGGGATGCGTCCATATTCATTGGCGGCGTCTTCGTGGACGGCGAGCACTTCGCTGCCCGCTTTGGCCCGCAACACCGGTCCATACCACTGCACGCCCGGTAGGCTCTCCCACACCGCCCGGTTTTCGCTCGACGAGTCGGCGAGCTTGGTGAGCAGACTCTTCTGGCCGGCCTCGGTGAGGACAAGCCGCCGGGAGCCGTCGGTCGAACTCCCTTCAGTGCGGGTCGGATCAATGACAATCGGGCAAAGCTCCTCAAGCGCCGTGCCCGCAAGCGATGCCTGTTCGCCTCGCCAGCCCGGCATGAAGACCAGCCCGCTTGCCTGATACTCGACAAGCCCCTTGAGCAGCCGGCAATCCTCGTCGGTGAGCTGTCCTGGCCCCACGCCCACGTCACCGAGGAACACGACGTCAAACTTTGAAAGCTCGTCGAGCCCCGATGGAAACTTCTGGATGTAGTCCCGTGTGCCACCGCCCCGCTTGCTCAGGCCAGGCTGAAAGAGCAGGCATGACACATCGACACCGGCATCACGGGAGAGGGCGTTGCGGAGATAGCGGTATTCCCATCGTGGAACACTTTCCACGACGAGCACCTTGAGCTGCTCCTGACGGACGGCAATCGGCGCGGTGCGGGCGTTATTGTCGGGAAGCAGCTCTCCAGGCTGGGCCGGCACTGTGACCGTCACCACATAGTCTCCTTCGCCCGGTGGTGTCCAATAGATCCACTCGGTCACCGTGCCCATCGGCGGCAGCCGCACATCCTTGCGAAGATTCTCGCCGGTGTTCGTCGTGAGCGTGATGGGCACAACCCGCTCCGTCGCCAGCGACGAATGAATCGTGAACGGCACCCGGACCGGCTTGCCGACCACGCCGACCGTTGGGCAATCGAGACTCACAAGCTCTACGTCGGGGAGCTTCGTTTGACTCCCCACCGGCACGCCAAAGACTGGCACCTGCGCCAGCCGCATTCGCTGGGCTGCTTCGAGCGGCGGTGGGCCCTCATTCCAATCGCCGTCGCTGGCAAGCACGATGGCCCGAAGCCCCGCGTAGCGTTCGAGCGTGCCGGAAAGGGCCGTGGCGAGATCGGTGCCGACCGCGTCAGGGGCCTTTGAAAATGGCTCGATTCGCACCTGATAGCGGTCCTCGAGCGTCCGCCAGAAGGAGTCGCGCTCGAGGTCCGCGACCACCTCGCGACGCGTCCTTGTTGCGCCGGGCTTGTCACCGGCGGCCACGACGTCCTGCGTGTCCATACTTCGCGACGCATCCACAAGCACTGCGACCACGGGCCTCTCCTCGGGCCGGAACTCCTCAACCCACTCGGGCTGATTGAGCAGCGTTGCCACGAGCCCGGCGATCACGACCCGCAGCAATTCCACGAAGCCCGTGCCGATGGCAAACCCACTTCGTCGCCAGGTGAGGATCGCCACGATCATGACAGCCACGACGAGCGACACCGAGATGCCAACCGTCCACGGCGTCGTGAAAAACCGCAGACCTTCAAATGTGGCAGAGCTGTTCACGAAAACACCTCCACCGCCTGCGGCGCCCGCTGCCTTGGCAAGCTCAACAGCCCTTCGGCGACGAGTGCGATGAGCATCGCGATCAGGAAGGCCCGCCATATTTCCTGGACGAGGCTGTCAGTCGCCCCAGCCGTGCCCGTGATTCGCGAGAACGAAAGGCCGCGAAAAGCGGCATCAACACGTTCGGCTGCGTTGATGCGTGCGGTGTCTTCAGCGGCCGGTCGGTTCACGGCCACGAGCCGGCCACCGACAGAGTAGACACCAGCATGGAGGCCGTCTTCCGTGGAGAGCGCGTCGTCGCTTCCCGCGAGACGCTCCCAGGCGGTCGCTGCCCCATCGCTTGAGGCAAGCGCCGCGGTGGCCGCACCGGCGGCGAGCTCGCGGGCACCGGAGAGTGGTTCGAGCCCCCGGTCGATTGCACGCTGAATGAGCGCGTAGAGGACTACGCCTTCGGAGGCGAGCGTCGATTCCCGCGGCGTCGGGAGTGTCGCACAGAAATAAATGCCGCGGCCATCAGCCACACGAGCGACGAGCGGGCTTCCACCGGCAAGCGATGCGAGTGTCACTTGGTCGCCCACGAGGCCGCGACTGCGACGCACTTCGAGCTCACCGAGCGGCAAGGCCCCACCGGAAAGCGTGTTGGACAAAAGATCCTGGTCAGTCCGCCACTGCTCGGGCCGCACCGCCGGCTCATGGCTCGTCCACTCGCCCCAGGCAACTCCAGCGAACACCCCGGCATCCATTTCCTCGGGTGGAAAGAAAATCACCTGGCCGCCCCGCTTCACAAAACCCTCGACAAGCTCCGCATCGGTATCGATCGGAAGCGGTCCTTGCCAAAGGAGAACAGCCGCCTCATCCCAGGCGGCCGTCGCGAGCCCACCGGGCAGCACGACATCGGCCCGCGCGACAAGATCCTTTACCGGGGGAATCGATGCGGCCAGTTCGAGCACCCTCGCGGCGGCCCCTTCGCTTGCGACGACCAGCGCGACCCGCGGCGGCGGCTCATCAAACGTGAAATAAAACTCGTTGTCGGCGAGGTTCGAGTCGGCAGGAATCGCGACCCGGCCCCACCCACGCACGCCCGATCGTCCAAGCGGGAGCGTGTGATTCGCAAGCACCGTCTCGCGGCCCGCAAGCTCCACATCCACCACGCTCGTCACACCGCCCAGCTCAAACTTGACCGGCACCGTGACCGGCGGCATGGACGATTGATCCACGGCATCGGGTCGCGACACAACAAGGCTCACCACAAGCTCGTGGTCTCGACCACGCTTCTGGAGCGTGGCTTCAGTCACACGCACCGCGAGGTTCGCGGGCTCAGCTTGAGCAAACGACAAGAGTTGAAACCGAACCTGCTGCGGCAGTTTGGCGTAGGCGTCGCGGAGGCCGGCCCAGCCGCCGTCTTCAATCGCCCAATCGTTGGCTCGCTCATCGGAGCAGATCCACACCTCGGTGGTGCCTGCGGCGTTGTCGCGAATGTGGTCGAAGGCTGTGCGGAGGAGCCCGGGAATATCGGTGGCCGCAGCGGCAGGACCGGCGGCCGGCAGCTCAGCGAGGAAGCCTGGGTCGATCTCGATCGGTTCATCGTCGGGAGACGCGAGGTAGAGACAACGCGACGGTGCGAGCAGCGCGAGCGATTCCGCCAACTGCGCCCGTCCGGTCGCCAGCTTTGTGCCTTCTACCGCTTGATCCCGGGCCTGCATGCTGGGGCTGCGGTCGAGGATCACGATGGCGGTGTCGGGGCGACCACCACCGGCCAGCGCCAACCAGCCCCGCGAGAGCGGGCGGCCCACCGCCAGGATGACAGCCGCCACGGCAAGCATTCGCAGGAGCATGATAAGCCAGTGCCGCAGCTTGGAGTAGCCGCTCGAGAGCGCCTTGGCCGAGAGCAAAAACTGCATCGCTCCCCACTGCACCGTCTGAAACCGTCGCTGGTTGATCAGATGGATGATGAGCGGCAGGCTCACCAGCGGCAGCGCCACGAGCACCCAGGGCTGGAGGAAAGTCATCGCAAACCCCTCCCGGCCGCGCGGCCAACAAGAAATCGTGCAAGCACCTGCTCGTAGGGCTCGTCGGTCATCACGCGATGGTAGTCGATGCCCCCTTCGAGCACGATCTGCCGGATGCTTTCGAGATACGTGGCCACGGCCCGGTGGTAGCGGTCGGCGATCTCAATGGGGTCGGCAAAGATCGAACTGCCTCCCTCCATGTCGAGAAACCGCGTGGGTCGCTGAAACGTAAACGCCACTTCCTGCGGATCGAGCAGATGAAAGACGCCGACGTCATGCCGGCGAAACTTGAGGTGGCCAAACGCGCTCGATAGCGCGACAGGATCAACGAAGAGATCGGAGATGATCACGACGAGCGCCCGCTGCCGAACCGTCTCGGCGATCTCGTGAAGCACGTCGGCAAGGCCGGTTGTGCCCTGCGGTTTTGCTTCCTCGACAACATCGAAGACCAGCCGAAGGTGGGCTGGGCTTCGCCGAGGCGGAAGCGTGCGCACAATGCCAGAGGCCGCGCAGGAGATGCCGACAGCGTCGCCCTGCTGGCTGGCAAGATATCCCAGCGCGCCGCAGATCCGCCTCGCATAGTCGAGTTTTGCAAGAGGTGGCGTGGACGCCACACCAGCCGGCGTCGACGCAAACCCCATCGAGCCGCTCGTGTCGAGGACGAGCAGGAGCCGGAGATTCGTGTCGGCCTCATACTCCTTGACATAAAACCGGTCGGAGCGGCCGAAGGCCCGCCAGTCGAGTCGCCTGAGGTCATCGCCGGGGACGTACTTGCGGTACTCGGCAAACTCGACGCTCGATCCACGGTGGGGGCTCGCATGCCGACCCGACACGCCACCCACCATCGGCTTGCGGGCCAAGAGCGGCACCCCAGCCAGCCGCGCGAGCACGGCGGGCTCCAGGAAGCTACGAGTCTGGCGGTCGGAAAACATGCAGACGGATCACGAAGCGGGGAACGAACCTGGGAAACCTGATGGCAACGCCGTTGTCGTTACACCTGCTCGGCGATCGTTTCTTTGACGAGACGGGCCACGATGTCCTTGGCGGAGATGCCTTCGGCCTGGGCCGCAAACGTCGTGATGAGCCGGTGGGTAAGTACGGGCGCCGCGACAGCCTCGATGTCTTCGAGCCTCGCCATGTAGCTGCCCGAAAGCGCAGCCCTCGCCTTGGCCCCGAGGATGAGGTATTGCACGGCGCGTGGACCCGCGCCCCATGCCACGAGTGGCTTGAGCCAGGCCGGGGCGGTGTCGCCCTTGGGCCGCGTCTTGCGGACGAGCCGCGCGGCGAACTGATAGATGTGGTCGGGTACCGGCACCCGCCGCACGAGCTCCTGGTATTCGATGATGTCGGGGCCGTTGAGTACATGCTCGAGCGCCGGGGGTGGTCCACCGGTGGTCGTGCGAGCGATCGCGACTTCTTCGTCTTCGTTCGGATAGTCGAGTTCGATCAGAAACATGAATCGGTCGAGCTGGGCTTCGGGCAGCGGATAGGTGCCCTCCTGCTCCACGGGGTTTTGCGTGGCAAGCACGAAGAACGGAGGATCGAGGTGTGACGTCTTCCCGACAACCGTCACCTTGTGTTCCTGCATCGCCTCGAGCATGGCGGCCTGCGTCTTCGGCGGCGCACGGTTGATCTCGTCGGCGAGCACGATATTCGCGAAAACGGGGCCGGGGATGAAGTGAAACTCGCGGCGACCGTCGGCAGTCTCTTGGAGGATGTCGGTGCCGGTGATATCCATCGGCATGAGGTCGGGCGTGAACTGGATGCGGCTGAACTTCAGCGACACGCATTCGGCGAGCTTGCTGACCAGCAGCGTCTTGGCGAGACCGGGCACGCCCATGAGCAGCGAGTGGCCGCGGGCGAAGAGGCAGATGGTGAGCCGATCGACCGTGTCGTCTTGGCCGATGATGACGCGGGCGAGCTCCTGCTTGAGACGTGCTTGAATCGTGCGGAGACGATCGATCGCAGCGACATCGTCGTCGCCAAGCCGTGGGGTCGCTTCAGAGGCTGTGGCCATAAGTGGGCTCGCGGGGTTTTTGAGAGAGAGCGGGAAAGGATGGAGCGTGCGGGGCCCATACGAGGCGGTCGCGGGCGGGGATACCGAGCAGTCCCCTAGTATGCCCTCGCGAAGCCTGTCCTGCACGCCGGGCCACCGGTCGCATGGGTGGGCAGCGGCTAGGACAGGCCGTCGGATATGCTTGTCACGGTTGCATCGCCGGATCGACGATGTTTTTCCCCAGAACCGCCCTGACCATGGAGTCTTTATGCCGATCGACCCCAAGGGAAAGACCGTCCTTGTCACCGGTGCCAATCGCGGCATTGGCAGGAGTATCGCCGAGGCATTTCTGAATGCCGGGGCTGCGAAGGTCTACGCCGCCGTCCGCAATCCGGCTTCCGCCCAGAGCCTCGCGAACAAATCTGGTGGAAGAGTCGTCGTGGTCGAGCTCGACCTCAGCAAACCGGAGACGATCACCGCTGCAGCGGCGACGGCAAACGATGTCCAGATCGTCATCAACAACGCCGGCGTGCTCAGGACCGCGAACCCACTCGCCACTGACGCGATCGACTGCTTGGACTACGAGATCGACATCAACGTCAAGGGCCTCATCCGAGTGGCCCAGGCTTTCGCGCCTGTGCTCGCCCGCAACGGCGGCGGCGCGCTTGTTCAGCTCAATTCTGTCGCCTCGGTCCGCACCTTTTCTGCATTCGCGACCTACGCCGCGTCCAAGGCAGCCGCCTATTCCATCACCCAGGCACTCCGCGACACCTTGGCCGCCCAGGGCACGCACGTCGTGAGCGTGCATCCGGGCCCGATCGAAACCGACATGGCACAAGCCGCCGGTCTCGACGACACCGACCCGCCGAGCGTTGTCGCCGACGCGATCCTCGCGGCGCTCGAGAACGACACATTCCACGTCTTTCCGGACAAGCTGGCGAAGCAGATCTGGTTCGCCTACGAAGGCTTCGCCCACGCCGTTGTGGAACGGTCACTTACCGAAGGTTGATGGGCGCGGCAGAAGCAAACACGGCTGGCGATCTGGACATCATCGTTTGCGGCTGCGTTGACCGACGGCGAAGAATGGAAGGCAGGGTATTCATCGTGCACCATGAACTGTGCAGGGCCGGGACCGTGAACGAAGATGAAGAGGTCATCGATTGTCTTCCCGGACCGTCTGAGAACTGCGAATCGAGGCACGGCCCTTCTGCGTTCTTGAACCGACAGGCTCGAGTGTCTTGGTCCAGCGTCGTCTCCAGAACCGTCTTGGCAATGCGTTCCATGATCCACCCCTGCGCTTTGACGATGATGGTTCTCCTGCTTCTTACGATGTGCTCCGCGCCGGCCGGGGCGACCGAACGGCCGAACTTCTTGCTCATCCTCACCGACGATCACGGCTACGGCGATGTGTCGGCGTATCGCGCCTCTGACGTGCGGACTCCGAATATCGACTGCATTGGTTCAGAAGGGTTGCTCTTCACGACGATGCGTGCGAATTGCACGGTCTGTTCACCATCACGCGCGGCGCTGCTGACGGGACTTTATGCCGATCGAGTCGGCGTGCCGGGCGTCATTCGCACGCAGCCGGCGGCTTCGTGGGGCTATCTCAAACCGGGCGTGCCCACGCTGGCAAACGAACTGAATCAGGTCGGCTATGACACGGCCATCATCGGCAAATGGCACCTCGGTCTCGAATCCCCGAACCTGCCGAACGATCGCGGTTTTGTGTTCTTTCACGGGTTCCTTGGCGACATGATGGATAGCTTCACGACCCACATGCGACTCGGACACAACTACATGCGCCGCAACGGCGAGGTGATCGATCCAAAAGGCCATGCCACCGATCTCTTCAGCGACTGGGCCTGCGATTTCCTGCGAGACCGAGCTCAGGAGAAGGATCAGCCCTTCTTTCTGTATCTCGCGTTCAACGCTCCACACTTTCCGATCGAACCGCCCGATGATTGGCTGGCGAAGGTGCAGGCCCGCGAGCCTCAGCTTGATCCAAAAAGGGCGAGGAATGTGGCGTTCGTGGAACATCTCGATCACGGTATTGGCCGCGTGCTCGAGGTGCTGGAGGAAACCGGCCTGTCGGAAAACACGGTCGTGGTGTTCACGGCCGACAACGGGGGCTCGCTCCCGCATGCCCAGAGCAATGACCCGTGGCGAGGCGGGAAGCAGGATCACTACGACGGCGGGCTGCGCGTGCCGTTCATGATCCGCTGGCCTGGACATATCAAGGCCGGTTCGCAAAGCGATTATGCAGGCTTGATTTTCGACGTGTTTCCCACCTTCGTCGAGCTTGCGGGCGGCACACCTTCCTCAGCGCTCGATGCGGTGAGCCTCGTGCCGATCCTGCGAGGGGGCAGCATCACGCAGCCGCGCGACCTCTACTTCACGCGGCGTGAAGGCGGACCTCACTACGGTGGCAAGAGCTATGAAGCGCTGATTCGCGGCGACTGGAAGCTCATGCAAAACGATCCGTTCAGTCCGCTCGAGCTCTACAACCTCAACACCGATCCCCGCGAGCAATCAAACCTCGCCGCAACCAACACGAAGATGCTGAACGAGCTTGGCACCGCCCTGCGCCAGCACATCCAACGCGGCGGTGCGACACCGTGGCAAAAGCCGTGTGCGGTGGACCCCGGATTTCGGGCGCCCTAGAGCGCATCCGACGACGCTGGAGCGACGGGGTGGCAAACCAGGAATGGGAGGCGAGGGGGTCGGCAAACGCTCGAGGAGCCTTGGAGATTTCCCCCATGCGGCCATGAATCGCCACAGAAGGTGATGGGAAACATCCCGGCGACAATCCGAAGGACTCGCGCAGCGAGCGACTTTTGCCGCCCCCGAGCCGGTGATACGCCAAACCCAGATGCGCTCGAGCGTCAGGCGGCTCGGCGGCCGCGGGCGGTGGCCGGCGGTGGACCGGCCGAAGCGGTG
>JBGTGN010000075.1:0-5091 GCA_041746715.1 Pirellulales bacterium
GAGCTCGACGAGGCCCTTCGTCGCATTGAACCCAGACTCGTTGCCGACATCGTCTTCACGGCCGACGAGCGATGGGCGGCGCCGACCTCTGGCGTCATGCCCGAGTAGCTTGAGTTGCGGCCGGACGCGGGAAATTCTCTCACGGCTCGGCGGCGGGTGACGGTCAGCTCGCCGCAGCGCGGACGGGGTGCTCGGTCGTACGGACGGGGGTGGCTGGCGCTGGCTCGCGGGATGGGCCGAGAATGAGCTTCATCGCGACCCTCCAGACACCCTCGGCATCGGGCGTGACAGTCCAGTGAGGCATCACCACCACCGACTGATGAACCAGCTCAAAACCGCTTTCCGATTGGCTCACCGTCTGAATCGGAAACGTCCAAAGGCTCGCCTGTTCGCCATTGCTTGCCGGGGCGATTGCGAGCTTGGCGTCGATCTTCATGTAGCCGTCCACCAGGCCGATGAGCTTGCATGACGCGAGGTTGAGGCCATCACCAAGGTCGCCCAGGTCGCCCCCGGCTTCATTCTGGAAGCGTCGTCCCACAGCACCAGCGGGCATCCCAGCGAAGTTGAATTCGACGGCGAGATGCTGCTTGAAACCGGCGGGGAGCCCCTCAAGCTTGTAGGCAATCTCGAGTGAGCGGGAGCCCTCTTCGAGCGTGACAGCCTTTGCGAGCGTCAGCGGAATGCCCCAGACGTTTCCCTCGCGCGTGAGCAGCACCTGCACGCGACCAGGATTGCGGCGGATGCTCGCCTCGTAGGCACCGGTTGCGAAGTCGCCCCGTTCGATGGCACTGCCTTCGACCACGGCTGCCGCGGCCGTGCCCACGTCCCAGAAATGATCGACGAGACTTTTTCTGCGGGTCGAGTCGTAGCGGATCATCTTCTCGAGCCCGGCCTGCTTGAACGTCGCGGCCTGCGAGGGATCGACGATGCTGCGTGCGGCTCCCGGTCCGGCGAGCACCTGGGCGTGGTAGGCCTCGGGCCGCCGGTCGAGTGTTGCCAGGAGGTTGTGCTGCTGATCCGCAAGGTCGAGCTCGTAGAGCATGCCACCCTTGGCGGGCGCGAGCCATGCGTCGAGCCCGTCGCTGGCCAGGCGAACTTCCGTCCGGCCGTCGCAATCGAAGTCATCGGCGGTGGCCTCGACCCACGTTGCCGGCCGATCTTCGGCGCGGTCGCAGAGTCGGTCGGCTGTAATGAGCTCGCGGTAGATCGCGTTCCGAAGATGCGGCAAGTAGACTCCGCCAAACGCACCATGCCAGTACGCACAGTTGCACTGGCCGCGGTAGAGCGACTGCTCGGCGTCGTGGAGGAGACCAGCGTCGGCAGTGCCATTGGCCCGCAGGGCATCGACCCGCTGGCTCACCACCATCATCCGGGCATACATCTCATTGGTTTCGGGATACCGCAATCGAAAATTTCGCCAGGTGCCGCCTCGCATGAACCGCGTCACCCCCCCGAGCTTCGAGTCAGCTTCGGTGGCTCGTCTCGCGTCGAGGCAGGCAAGCTGCGCTTCCGGCGGCAGCGCCCATTCGGTCATCTCGCGGTAGCTGCATTCGGGTAGCCAGACGGTACCGGCCGGCGGCACTTCGCGGACTACCTCGCTGGGCAGGCACATCGATACCCAGTCGCGGTTGGCCTCGAGGAGCGAGAAAAACTTCTCGAGCCAGCCTTCTTCAAAGCACGCGCGGTAGGTGTCGGGCCACACGCCAAACTTCTCGCCGTCATCGCCAAATACGGCAAGCGCCCCATGCCGCCGACTCGCGAGGAACCGGAGATGATCGATCGTGGCTTCGGGCGCCGCAAACGGGATCACATACCGCAGTCGTTCGCTCACGGGAAACACCGCAAGCGTGGCACCATTCGATTCAGTGAGCCAGTGGCGATCGAGCACGTCTTCGGGCAGCCCTGCGGCCTTGAAGTGGGAGTCGTCGAGGATCGTCCACCGCATGCCCGCGGCGACGATGTCTTCGGTCATGCCGGAGTCCCAAACCCGTTCGGCGACCCACATGCCGCTCACGGTTGTGTCGAGTCGGCGTTCGAGCCAGCTTCTGAACTGGGCGATCTGCCCGATGCGATCCCGCGAGGGGAGCATCGCGAGCACCGGCTCCTGAAACGCACCACCGACGATCTCCACCTGGCCGCGAGCCACGAGGGCGGCAAGGCGGTCGAGATACTCGCCGTGATGCCGATCGAGCCATTCGGCCAGCGGCCCGCTCGTGTGAACACCCACTCGCACATGCGGGTGCCGCTCGAGGAGCTCAAGCATCGGTTGGTAGGCGTCCCGCCAGGCCGCCTCGATCACACCGTCAAAGTTGCCCACCGGCTGGTGGTCATGGAGAACAAACACGAGACGGACAGCAGGCGACATACCGTGGCGATTCCTACGGGCGTTTTGGTGGAGTGTTGTGGGATGCGTGGTGGTGAACGCGGATTGAAGAGAAAGAGCCCACCCTGTCGGCTCATCAATAGAACGATTCTCAGGCTGCTCGTCCGTGGCGCCAAACGGAATCGCAGCGAACGCCAGCCCGGATGTGGCCTCCGGAGGGCCGTCCATGCTAGCTATGCCGGTCGGCAAGACCTTGCCGGCGACAGGCGGCCCACCGCGGTGCTTTTTGGTTCGCACGAACGTCGTCTGCGGGCATCTTTGGAGTTTGTTGGTGTCTGTTTTCCAGGCTGCATGCCATCTGGCCTCATTTCTGCCCGGTCGGTACAGTCCCCGGCCTATGGACGAAAAAACATCATCGCCCGATGCCGATCCAACCGCGGGTGGCCGCCTCTCCGAGGCCGCCGCCAAAGAGGCCGCCGCGAGAGCCGGCCTGCTCTCGCTACCCGATGTCACCGAGCTGGATGAAGGAGCGGCCCGCGAGTTGTGCTATCACCCGGGCACGCTCTCGCTCGGTGGCCTACGTGCTCTTTCGATCCCCGTTGCCCACTCCCTCGGCCATCACTGCGACTGGCTTCTCCTCGACGGTGTCGAGTCACTCGATCTCGTCACGGCGAAGCGGCTTATGCGGCATCGTGGCGGCCTGTCGCTCGGCGGGCTCGCTTCGCTCCACCCAAAAGTGGCCGCGGCGCTTGCGGACACCACGGGCGACCTTCGGCTCAGCGGCCTCCGCACGATCGACTCCGACGTGGCCGCTGCCCTTGCCCCTCTGCGTGGCATGCTCGTGCTCGATTGCCTCACCGAGGCTGATCCCGAGGCGCTCGCCGCCTTGGCCCACCACCAGGGCGACCTCTCGCTCGGAGGGCTTGAGTCACTCGACATCGAGCAGGCCGAAGCGATTGCCACGCACCGAGGCCGGCTCTGGCTCGATGGCCTTCGGGAGCTCTCGCTCCCTGTGGCAGCGATTCTCGGTCGTCATGACGGCGGGCTTTCGCTCGCCGGGCTTGCCGACGTCGATACGGTCGATCCGGAAGCGATCGCCCTCCTCGCAGCTTCTGATCGCGACCGGCTGGAGGTCACGAGCCATCGCCATGACAACGCGTGCGAGACCCTGCGGTTTGTGTCAGCGGTAGGCGACCCGGAACCGCTTGGCGTGGCGATCATCGGCGGTGGCTTCGCGGGGATTGCCATGGCGATCCGCCTGCTCGAGGCCGGTCGTCGTGACATCGCCATTCTCGAGAAGGCCTCGGGCTTCGGTGGCACCTGGCGAGACAACACCTACCCGGGCTGCGCCTGCGACATTCCGTCGCAGCTCTATTCGTATTCGTTCGCCCCTGACATGGACTGGTCGCGAACCTATGCGCCGCAGCCCGAGATCCTCGCCTACATCGAAGGCGTGGCAGCCCGGCACGACATTCAGCGGTTCACGCGGTTCGGTACGACCGTTGAACAGATTGTGTGGGATGAAACCAAAAACCACTGGCTTCTGACAGCCTGCGACGGACGACGCTTCACGGCTCGCGCGGTCGTGTCGGCGGTGGGCGGAATCCACATCCCTCACGTGCCCGATCTCCCGGGGCTTGAAGAGTTTGCAGGGCCGGCGTTTCACACCGCCCGGTGGCAACACGAGGAGAATCTCACGGGCCGTCGCGTGGCCGTCATTGGCACTGGGGCAAGTGCCATCCAGGTAGTGCCGGAGATCGCGGGCGAGGTTGAACGCCTCATGGTTTTTCAGCGCACGGCTCCCTGGGTGCTCCCACGAGGCGACCGCGCGACCTCGCGTCTCGGGCGTTGGCTCGACCGTCATGTGCCGGGCATGCGGGCCATTCGCCGGCAGTGGCTCTATTGGGCCGCCGAGGCGCGGGCCATTCCGTTCACGATGCTTCCACGGCTTGTGGTACACCCTCAGCGGAAGGTGAAAACCTTCATGAGCCAGAGCATCAAGGAATATCGGCTCCAGCTCAAGCTCGAGCCGACCTACGCCCTCGGCTGCAAGCGGGTGCTCAAGTCAGACGACTACTACCCCACGCTTGCCCGCGACAACGTGGAGGTGGTCGCGGAACCGATTCATCGAATTGGCCGATGGGATATCACCACGGCCGACGGCATCGTGCGGCCGGTGGATACAATTGTGCTTGCGACCGGCTTTAAGCCGTTTGACCTTACCGATGCGGTTGACGTTATCGGGCGTGGCGGTCTGTCGCTTGCCGACGGATGGAAAGACGGACCGCAGGCCTACCACGGCGTCGCGGTTGCCGGGTTCCCGAATCTGTTTTTGCTCATGGGGCCCAACACGGCGCTTGGCCACAACTCGATCCTCGTGATGATCGAAGCCCAGGTGAACTACATCCTGCAATGCCTTGCCTGGGTGGACCGTGGCGATGTGCCGACCGTTGAAGTCACCCCCGAAGCCCAGGCGGCATTTAACGACGCGCTTCACGATCGCTTCGAGAAGACCGTATGGCGAAGCGGCACGCTTGTGGGCACTGGTGGCAGCATCGTGCCGCCGTGCGGGAGTTGGTATCGCCATTCATCCGGACGGAACCATGTGCTCTGGCCCGGTACGTCGGCCTCCTATCTCTCAGCCGTCCGCAAGGCCGACATC
Organism: Pirellulales bacterium; assembly: GCA_041746715.1. Classification (GTDB taxonomy): domain Bacteria; phylum Planctomycetota; class Planctomycetia; order Pirellulales; family UBA1268; genus QWPN01. Next base: position 4,986 of record JBGTGN010000075.1, read on the forward strand.
GCCGCGTTCCGGCCAGCGGCCGATGCCGCCACGGAGATCCACGCCCCGCCGCGTCGGCGGGCCGCCTGAACACCTGCTGGCCGTCCTCTCGCTAGCCGGCATTCCG
>JBGTGN010000076.1:0-18922 GCA_041746715.1 Pirellulales bacterium
GATCGGCCCCGGCGGCAACGTGGCGGCAAAGGCGGCGGCATAGCGGGCGGCCACGTCGGGCGTGAGCGCACGCCCTACAACCCCCCGAAGCCCGGAGACACTCACAATGAGCGGCTCTGGCGACAGACACGCACATGGTTCGGGGGCTGGCCGCAGGCACGCAGATAGTTCGGGGTTGGGCGCGGTATCACTCATGGCCGCGGCAGTATAAAACGTGGCTTCGTTTCTGTTTCGTTGACTGTTTTCTGGAGCCGACGATGTCTACTCTTGCCAACCCCGACCTCGCCCGCCGCCTCGATGCCATTGCCGCCGCCCACGCGGCTGGCACGATCACCGAACACTCGGCCACGACGATGCGGGCCTGGCTCGTCGAGCCGCGGTACGCCGATTTTTCCGCTGAGCTCGCTGCCCTCATCGACGCCGAAAAATGGAAGGAGCTCGACGATGCCTATTGGACGGTGATCCCGTTTGGCACTGGTGGCCGCCGCGGCAAGATGTACCCGGTAGGCTCCAACGCCATCAACGACCGCACCATTGGCGAGAGCGCCCAGGGCCTGGCCGACTATGTTCGCAGCGTTCTCCCGCCGGGCGATACACCCACCTGCACGATCGCGTACGACACCCGTCACCGCTCCGAGCATTTCGCCAAACTCTGCACGGAGATTCTCCTCGCTAACGGTTTCCGCGTGTTCTTCCTTCGCGGCGTGCGGAGCACACCCGAGCTGTCGTTCGCAGTGCGGTACACAAAGAGCAGTTGCGGCATCATGGTCACCGCCAGCCACAACCCGCCTTCGGACAACGCCGTAAAGGTCTACTGGGCTGGCGGCGTGCAGGTGCTTCCGCCGCATGACAAGGGCATCATCGATCGCGTGATGACAGCGGAAACGATCAAGCGAGAACCTTTTGAAGAGGGTGTCGAGAGCGGCCGCGTGGAGTTCGTCGAGGAGGAGATCGATGCAGCATTTGTAGCCGCTGTGGTCGCGCTGTCGGCTCCAGGACCACGAAACATTTCGATTCTTTACTCACCGCTTCATGGGGTCGGTGCGACCGCGGTCGTTCCGGTGCTTCGCGCCGCTGGCTTCGATAGGCTGCGTGTGTTTGGACCCCACGAAAAACCAGACCCTGATTTCCCGAACGTGATCGGCCATGTGGCCAATCCCGAAGTGCCGGCGGTGCTGGAGCCCGTGGTCGCCGAGGCGATTGCGGCCGGCGATGACCTTGTCCTCGCCAGTGATCCCGATGCTGATCGTCTCGGGGCCGCGGCTCCCCTGTCGCGTGCTCCGGGCAGCCCGTGGAGCACGCTCACTGGCAACCAGCTCTGCGCCCTTCTCTGCGAGCAGGCCATCGCGGCCCGCGTGGCCCGCGGCCAGTCACGACCTGGCGACTACGTGGTGACCACACTCGTGACGAGCGGCCTTGTTCGTCGCGTGGCGGAGTCGCACGGCCTGAAGGTCGATGACACCCAGCTCGTCGGCTTCAAGTGGATCTGTTCGGCAATGGATCGCCATGGCCCCGAGCATTTTGTCTTTGGCACCGAGGAGTCGCACGGCTATCTCTCCGGCACGCATGTTCGCGACAAAGATGCAGCGGTCGCGGCGCTCCTCATGGCCGAGCAGACGGCCGCCCTTGCTGCCCAGGGCCGCACGCCGCATGAGTTGCTCGACGAGTTTTTCTGCCGGTTTGGCTGCCATCAAGAGCGGACGGTGAACATCATGCTGCCGGGTGCCAGCGGCATGGACCGCATGAAGGAGATCATGGCCACGCTGCGGGCAACCCCGCCGTCACAGTGCGGCGGCCTCGATGTCGTTCGCACCCGCGATCAGGCCACGCTCACAACGTGGACGCCTGGCGGCGAGCCGGAGCCCTACGAGGGAGTCTCAAGCGATCTCGTGATTTTTGACCTCGCAGGCATTCCTGATGCCGGCAGCCGATCCGGAGGCCGGTTTCCCGCGCTGAGCAACGCCGTCGCCGCCCGTCCCTCGGGCACCGAGCCGAAGATCAAATTTTACTTGTTCACCGCCGCCGAGCCGTGTGTGGCGAACGAGCTTGCGGGTATTAAGGAATCGCTCCAGCAGCGGCTCGACGCAATGGAAGCCGATCTCCGAGCTCTCGTCGGCGTGTGAGGCGTTCTGCGGTCGGGTGTGGCTGTGTCGCGCGGTTTCACTCAGTTCCGAAGGCCGGCTTTATGGTTGCAAAGCCATCGGTGGCCTTCGCGGCCCTCCGGCCGCCGCTCGCTCCTCCGGGCTCGCGTGTTGCTTGCTCCTCAACACGGGTTTCTGCTCGGGGCCCGTGAAGTTCCTTGCGCCGCGCTAGAATCTCGAGTAATGCCAACGCCCGACGACCCTCCCACCGACGCCGAAACACTGCCGGCCGATACCGACGAAGTGGCGGCGTCCCTCGATCGGTCGGCGGCCGCCGAGAAGGTCAAAACCTTTCCGACAACGCCCGGCGTGTATCTGATGAAAGACGCTGCCGGCCGCGTCATCTACGTCGGGAAGGCCAAGAACCTCCGAGCCCGAGCCGGGAGCTACTTCCTCAAGGCCGCGGCCGAGGACCGTCGCACGGCTGAGCTTGTTCACGAGATCCGCGACATCGACTACCTCGATGCCGAGAGCGAGGTCGATGCGCTCCTGATGGAAAGCCGGCTCGTCAAGGATGTGCAGCCGCGGTTCAACAGCGATCTCAAAGACGACAAGACGTTTCCGTATCTCCAGATCACGACGCACGAGGATTTTCCGCGGATCGAGTTTACCCGCACGCCCCGCCAGAAAGGTGTGAAGCTCTACGGACCGTTCACGAGCGCGGGGAGTCTTCGAGGTGCGATCGTCGTGCTTCAGCGGATATTCAAGTTCCGCACCTGCACGCTCGACATCGACGCTGATGACGAGCGTTGGCGGTGGTTCCGCCCGTGCCTCCTGGCGTCGATCAATCAGTGCACCGCGCCCTGCAACCTTCGGATATCGAAGGACGACTACCGCCGCGACATCAATCGCCTGAAAACTTTTCTCGAGGGAGGCAAGAAGCGGCTGCTTGAAGAGATGCGGGCCGACATGCTTGCAGCGTCTACGCGGCTCGAGTTTGAGCGGGCAGCGAGGCTTCGCGATGAGATCAAGCTCCTCGAGACCCTCGACCAACGAGGCGATCTCGAGGAGCACGTTCAGCCCGAAGTATTTCTGGTGGAACCGAAGAAGGGCCTCGCAGGCCTCCAGAAAGTGCTAGGACTCTCGACACCGCCGCGGGTGATCGAAGGCGTGGATATCGCCCACCTCGCGGGCAATGAAACCGTCGCGAGCCTCGTGCAGTTCATCGACGGCATCCCGTTCAAAGGCGGCTATAAGCGATACCGCATCAAGAACGTCAGCGGCATCGACGACTTCAAGAGCATTCACGAGGTCGTATCGCGAAGGTTCTCGCGGCTCGTGCGGGAAGGCGCGTCGCTGCCCGATGTCTTTCTCGTGGATGGCGGCAAGGGACAACTCTCGGCGGCGCTCGACGCCCTCGAAAGCCTCGGTATCCAAGCCCCGTGCATCATCTCGCTGGCGAAGCGGGAAGAAGAAATCTTCATGCCGGGGAAGTCGGAACCGCTGCGACTCTCTCGCGATTCTTATTCGCTGCGACTGCTCGAGTACGTCCGCGACGAGGCCCACCGCTTCGCCCAGCACTACCACCACCTCCTCCGCGGCCGCCGTTTGCTGGAGGAGTGACAGCCGAAGGGGCAGGACAATGCGGCACAAGCGCCACGCGACTTTACCCAGTCCCGGAGGTCCTGGGCTCCAGGGGCCGGATAGCGCCGTGCGTGGAGTCGAGCGACAGGATTGCTTGTGAGGGGCATTGCCCGTGCCGCGAAGCCGGCGTTGTAGGCCGAGCGTAGCCAGGATGGCGAAGCGAGGGCTACATCGCGCGACCGGAGGGCAGGATGCCCGAAGGAAGCGTCCGGCGATGCGGCACGGGCAATGCCCCGAGCCACCACAAACCGATCCTTCCGCGCAGCGATTGTGGCAGGAATGTGACCGCCGCGGTAGGATTCTGATCGACGGTTCGGGTGCGGTCGTCCACTCCCTTTTTCAGGAGATCCCGCCGTGGGTCGCTTCCCCGCCTCTGACGGCTGCCCGTCGTTTCGCTCGACCGTCTTCGGCCGCCGCGAGTTTCTCCACGTCGGATCGCTCACCGGCCTCGGCCTTTCGCTCGGTGGCATGTTCCGAATGCAGTCGGCGCGTGCGGATGCCAAGTCGTTTGCCCATTTCGACGGAACGGCCAAGAGCGTTATCCATATTTGGCTGCCCGGCGGCTGGGCCCAGCAGGAGACTTTTGACCCAAAGCCTCTGGCGCCGGTGGAGTATCGCGGCGACCTTGGTGTGATCGACACGAAACTGCCCGGCGTGCAGTTCAGCGAGAAGCTCGTGAAAATCGCGGGGATCGCCGACAAGCTCACGGTCGTGCGGTCGATGACCCACGGCGAGGCAGCCCACGAGCGGGGCACGCACAACATGTTCACGGGCTACCGGCCGAGCCCCGCGGTCACGTACCCGAGCATGGGCAGCGTTGTCTCTCATGAATTCGGGCCACGGGCAAATCTGCCGCCGTATGTGTGCATTCCGGGATTGCCCGCGCCCGACGCCCAGGCAGGCTACCTCGGCAGCGGCTTCGGTCCCTTTGCCGTGGGCTCGGATCCCGCGGCCGACAATTTTTCAGTGCGAGACCTTTCGCTGCCGGGTGGCGTTGATGCGGCCCGGTTCGCGGCGCGGCAACGGCTCCGCGATGCTGTCAGCCGTCACTTTCAGCGGCTCGAAGATGGCGGTTCGATTGCCGCAATGGATTCGTTCTACGAGCGGGCGTATGCCCTCGTAAGCTCCCATGAGGCGAGGGCTGCGTTTGACATGAAGGCCGAGCCCGATGCGATCCGGAATGAGTATGGTCGCAATCCCGCCGGCCAGCGGATGCTCCTCGCCCGGCGGCTCGTCGAGGCAGGGGTGCGGTTCGTGACGCTCTCATACGGAAGCTGGGACATGCACCAGCGACTCCGTGATGGAATGACATCAACGCTCCCCCCGTTCGACCAAGCGTTCGCCGCGCTTATCACCGACTTGGAACGCCGCGGCCTCCTCGACTCCACGCTCGTGATCGCCTCGAGTGAGTTTGGCCGTACACCGCGGATCAACAAAGACGCTGGCCGCGATCACTGGCCAAAGGTGTTCAGCATCGCCATGGCCGGTGGGGGCGTGAAGAAAGGCTGCGTGTTCGGCTCATCAGATTCGATTGCCGCAGAGCCGCAGGACAACCCCCTCTCGGTCGCAGACATGGCCACCACCGTCTACCACTGCCTTGGCATCACCGCCGACAAGGAGCTCATGGCACCGGGGAACCGGCCCATCGAAATCGTTGACGGCGGCACGGTGCGGAAAGATCTCCTCGCCTGATGTTTCCCTCGCCCCCGCCACGCCACTCCTGATCGTCATTCCTCATGACGTCGCTTTTCAAAACGGTCGTGCTGCTCCTGGCAGGCCTCGTCGTCGCCATCGCCCTTCCGGCTTTGGCGACGCCAGGCATTTCGCGGATTGAGCCCCCCGGGGCGGCCCAGGGAACGACCGTCGATGTTTCCTTCCACGGTCGTGATCTCGCCGAGCCGCAGGAGGTGTTTTTTGAGGACGGCCGGATCGAGGTGGTCGCCGTCGAGGGCGTCGATCCAAAAACGGCCAAGGCGACGCTTCGGGTGCCCGCTGATTGCCCGGCGGGGCCGCACCGCCTTCGTGTCCGCACGAAGACGGGACTGTCGGAGCTGCGAACGTTTCGCGTCGGGATCTTTCCGCATGAACCCGAGAATGAGCCAAGCGACATCGCCGACGCGAAGCCCTTGTCGCTTCCGAGAACGATCACCGGCGTCATCAAGGCCGAAGATGTGGACTCCTTCAAGATCTCGCTTCCAGCGGGGGGTCGAATCGCCGTGGCCGTGGATGGCATCCGGCTCGACCAGCAGATGTTTGACCCCCACCTCGAAGTCATCGATGCCCGCGGCTTCGCGGTGGCGTCCTGCGACGACCATCCCTTGCTGGCTCAAGACGCCATGCTTGCCACCACGGTGCCCGACGCGGGTGAGTATGTCGTGCGGCTTCGCGAAAGCGCCTACGGCGGCAACGACAACTCGGTGTATCTTCTGCACGTCGGTGATTTCCCTGTGCCGTATGTGGCCTGGCCTCCTGGTGGGGCCGCCGGATCAGAGATCGAAGTTGAATGGATCGGTGATCCAGCGGGACCATTCCGACAGCCGGTCACGCTTCCGTCGAACGCGAGCACGGAAGGCCTTGCGGAGATCCATCCGTCTCGTGAGGGAAGTGTGTCACCCATCGCCGTGCCCCTGCGGGTCTCGCCGCTCTCGGCCACTCGTGAAGCAGAGCCAAACAATGACCCCAGGGCCGCGGCGCGGGCCACAGCGCCCGCTGCCCTGGTGGGGCGGCTCGATAAGGAAGACGACGTGGACTGGTTCCGGCTCGAGGCACCGAAAGGCAGCCGATGGCATGTTCGGTCGTGGGGTCGAAGGCTCGGCTCTCCGATTGACCTTGTTCTGAACGCCTACCGCGACACCCCGAAACGCGAGCGGATCACTGGCAACGATGATTCGGAGGGGCCCGACAGCGTGCTTCAAGTGACGGTGCCCGAGGAAGGTGCGTTTCTCATTCGCATCAACGACCACCAGAAGCGCGGCGGCCCGGAATTCATCTACTGGGTCGAGGTGGAGCCCACCACAGCCGCGGTTCATGTGTCAGTGCCTGTGGGCCGCACCAACTCGCAGGAGCGGCTTGTGGCCGTGGTACCCCGGGGCAATCGCACCGCGATGGTCCTGAATACCTCCCGTGCCGATTTTCGAGACGCCGTTCGTGTCGGCATCAAGGATCTGCCGGAGGGCGTGTCGGTGACGGTGCCGGACGGAGCCGGAAACGCCCCGGCCACACTTGCGGTCTTTGCGGCTCCAGACGACGCCAAGCCGACGACCACGATGGCTGGTGTTCACGTCGCGGCCGTTGAGGATGGCCGCATGCTCGGCGGTCTCCGTCAAAAAACCGACCTCATCTTCGGCCAAGGCAACGCGGTCTTCCGCAGCGTGCGGTCGGATCGGCTTCCCGTGGCCGTGGTTGAGCAGGCGCCGATTCGCATCGAGCTCGAGCAGCCCACGGTGCCGATCGTCCGCCGCGGGTCGCTCGAACTGAGGGTGAAGATCGAACGGCTCGATGGGTTCGACGGCCGCGTGCGACTGTTTTTCCCGTTTCGGCCGCCGGGGATCGGGGCCGGGGCAAGTATCGACATCCGCAACGATGCGAGCGAGGGTGTCTATCTTCTCAATGCGTATCCCGATGCACCGCTCGGTGAGTGGCAGGTGGCCATGACAGCGACGGCGCTCTCGAAGGCGGATCCCCGCGGGGACGGTGGAATGCTCGTCGCAAGCGGCCTGGTCACGCTCCGCGTGGCTGAGCCCATCGTCGCGCTCGTCGCTGATCCCGTGAGTGTCGAACAGGGACAGGACGCATCGATCGTGTGGCGAGTCGAGAAGCCGGGTGCCTTCACCGGCACTGCCACGGCTCGCCTCCTCGGCCTGCCCGCTCGCACGGAAACCACTGAGGTCGAGTTTACCGCCGACGCGACGGAGATTCTGTTTCCCGTGAAGGTCGCAGGCAATGCACCTGCGGGCCAGCACAAGAACGTCTTCTGTGAGTTCCGCGTACCCCAAGGGGAAGCCTCCGTCGCACACGCGTCCCCGCCGACGACATTCCGAATCGATCGGCCGCTGCCTCCGGATACGAAGGAGTGATAATGGGCATAGGACACAACCTCACGTCCGAGTCCGGAGTTGACATGAAACGTGAGCCGGGATCGGGGTCCGCCCGACGAGCGTGGAAATTTCGTACACGGAGAAGCGGGTGCCCTGGCGAGGCGTCATGCGAAATTTCGTTTGCGAAGGAGGGCGGCCCCGGCCCTGCAGACCACTTCCAAAATGGTCACACATGGTGCATCGTCGTCCTGATCGGTCTCATGGCGATGCTCTGCGGAACGACCCATGCAGTCGGCTTTGAGTCCGTATCCATCGAGGCGTTTCCCCCGAAGGTGCAGCTCGATTCCGCCCGTGATTCGCAGCGAATGGTCGTGCAGGCCCACGCTGCCGATGGCCGCTCGCTCGACGTCACATCCGAAGCCGAGGTCACGCTGTCAAACACGGCTCTCGCTGCGGTCAATCGGTCCAGCGGTGCGATCGTTGTCACGCCTGCATCCGATGGTGACGGCATGATCCGCGTCACGCATGCCGGCCACGCCGTCGAAATCCCGCTTCGAGTCGTCTCGGCAAGCACGCCGGCACCACTTTCGTTTCGGCTCGATGTGATGCCGGTCTTTGCGAGAGCCGGCTGCAACATGGGGAGTTGCCACGGCGCCGCCCGCGGCAAGGATGGCTTCAATCTCTCGCTCTTCGGCTTTGATCCGGCCGGAGATTATCACCGTCTCACCCGCGAGATGCCCGGCCGTCGCATCGACTTGGCAAGCCCTCGTGACAGTCTTCTGGTGCTCAAGGCGGTAGGTGCCGTGCCGCATACAGGCGGCAAGCGGTTTGAGCCCGACAGCGACCTTGCGGGTCGGCTTGTTCGGTGGATCGAGGCCGGTGCGCCAGACGATCCGGGGCCCGACCCAGCGACGAACGTACCCAAGCTCACAGGTCTTGACCTCTATCCGCCGATGTCGCTCCTTGAAGGCGAGAAGACATCACAGCCGATCGTCGCCGTGGCCCGCCTCGCCGATGGCACCGATCGCGACGTGACCGACCTCTGCTGGTATTCCACAACCAACGAACGAAGCGTGGCTGTCTCCCCAGACGGCCATGCCACCAGCGGGAGCCGCGGCGAGGCCTTCGTGATGGCGAGGTATGCGACGATCACGGTCGGCGTGCCCTTTGTCGTGATCCCTGCCCAGCTCGAGTTCACGCCCGTTGACGAGCCGCCACTGCCCGGCGCGACCGAGGGCGCCGCGGCGATCGATGACCTTGTTGCCACCAAGCTCGAGCAACTTCGCATCACTCCATCCGCTGTGTGTGACGACGAGACGTTTCTGCGGCGGGTGACGCTCGATCTCATCGGGCTCCTGCCGACGCCCGAGGAACGAGCGGCGTTCCTCGCAGACTCCGCAGCCGACAAGCGAGCCCGGATGGTAGACCAACTCATGGCCCGCAAGGAGTTCACCGAACTCTGGGTGATGCGGTGGGCCGAAATCCTTCAGATTCGTTCCCAGGGCAACGATGTGAGCCCCAAGGCCGCCCTCCTCTACCACCAATGGCTCGACCGCCGGATCGCGGCCAACGAGCCGGTGGACAAGATGGTTCGCGACGTGCTCACCGCATCGGGAGGCACCTTCGAGAACCCACCCACAAACTACTTCCAACTCGAGCGAGACACACTGAAGCTGACCGAGAACGTCGCCCAGGCCTTCCTCGGCATGCGAATCCAGTGTGCCCAGTGCCACAACCATCCCTTCGACCGTTGGACGATGGACGACTACTACGGCTTCGCGGCGTTCTTCACGCAGATCGGCCGCAAGCGAGCCGCGGATCCTCGGGAAACCATCGTCCTTGATTCCGGCGGCCGCGAGATGGACCACCCGCTCACGAAGCAGCCAACGGCTCCGAAGTTTTTGGGGGGTGGGTCGCCGAAGATCTCTGGCACCGCGAGGCGGGAGGCGCTCGCTGCCTGGATCACGTCGCCCGAGAATCCCTTCTTCGCGAAGCACATGGCAAACATTGCCTGGGCCCACTTTTTTGGCCGTGGCATCATCCACGAGCCAGACGACGCCCGCGTGAGCAACCCCCCCTCCAATGGCCCGCTCCTCGACGAGCTCGGCCGGCGGCTCATCGCATCGGGCCATGACTTCCGGGCCCTTGTCCGCGATATCTGCACGTCACAAACCTACCAACGGTCCTGCGAACCAAACGACACGAACCGCTCCGATGACACCAACTTCTCCCATGCAGCGGTGCGTCGCCCTCGCGCCGAGATCATCCTTGATGTGCTCGCCCAGGTGACGGCGACCCAGAACAAGTTTCCGGGGCTTCCGCTTGGCGCGCGGGCCGTGCAGGTAGCCGACGGCCGCACGAGCACCTACTTCCTCACCACCTTTGGACGTGCCACTCGCGACGATGTCTGCACGTGCGCTGTGAGCATGGACCCAAACCTTTCCCAGGCACTCCATCTCGTGAATGGGGATGCGGCGAACGCCCGGATTCGTCAGGGGAATATGGTCGGTCGCATGCTTGACGAGGGCCGCACACCGAGCGATGTGATTGATGCGCTTTTCATCCGCTGTTTCGGTCGCATGCCCACCGACCAGGAATGGAGCGAAACGCTCGTCACGGTCCACGACGCTCGCGACCGGAAGCAGGCCCTCGAAGACATCTTCTGGGCCCTTCTCAACTCCCCCGAATTCATCTTCAACCACTGATGCCATCCGCCACGATTCGCCGCGTCTTGGTCTTCGTGTGCATGGTGGGCATGCCGCTCCTCATCGCGGCGGCCCACTCGGCCCGCGCCGCAGACTCGCCGCCGAACTTCGAGGAGCATGTGCTCCCGATCTTTCGTGACCACTGCTGCGGCTGCCACAATCCCGACAAGAAAACGGGCGGCCTCGATCTCTCGAGCTTCGGGCAGGCGATGGCGGGTGGCAGTTCGGGGGGTGTGATCGAGGCTGGCGACGCCGACGGATCGTATCTCTACCTGCTCGTGACCCATGCTTCCGAGCCGCGGATGCCACCGGAGTCGTCCAAGATATCGGATGCGTCGCTTGCGGTGATTCAGAAGTGGATTGCCAGCGGCGCGATCGAACGGGCCGGTGGCAAGCCAGTCGCCCGTCCGAAGAACACGCTGTCCCTTGACGTGGCCGCTGCCGTCACGCCCGACGGCCCCCCCGTGATGCCGCCGCGGCTCTCGCTCGAAGTCATCACCCGTGGTCGCCGGCCGACGACGGTAACCGCGCTTGCGGCCTCGCCTCACGGCCAGGTGCTCGCCCTCGGGAGCCGTGAGCAGGTACTTCTCTACCACACACGATCGCTCGACCTGCTTGGGGTACTTCCTTTCCCCGAGGGCGTGGTTCGCGTCACGAAATTTTCCCGCAACGCCAAGCTCCTCCTAGCCGCCGGCGGCGTCGCCGCAAAGCGCGGCCGTGTGGTGATCTGGGATGTCGCGACAGCCAAGCGTGTGGCTGAAGTCGGCGAGGAGTTTGACGAGGTGCTCGCGGCTGATATCTCCGCCGATCAGCGAACGGTGGCCCTGGGTGGCTCGTCCAAAGTTGTCCGTCTTATCGAGACGGCCGACGACCGCGTGGCCCACGAGATACGCAAGCACACCGATTGGATCACGGCCCTCGAGTTTTCCCCCGATGGCAAACGCCTTGCCACAGGCGACCGTGCGGGCAATCTCTTTCTCTGGGAATCCCGTGGCGGCCATGAGGTTGCGACACTCAAGGGACACTCCGCCGCGATCACGGCCGTGTCCTGGCGGTCGGATGGCAACGTGATCGCCAGTGTGTCAGAAGACGGCTCGGCCCGGCTCTGGAAGGCCGCAACAGGCGAGTCGCTCAAGACCTGGCCGGCGCACCCAGACGGTGCCACCTGGATCACGTGGCTTTCTGATGGGAAGCTCGTGTCAACCGGCCGCGATTCGCGGGCCAAGCTCTGGAAGGCCGACGGCGGCCGTGTGCGAGATCTCGGTCCGCTGACCGATATCGCCACCCGCGTGGCCGCGACCGATGACGGGGCACGGCTCTTCGTGGGAGATTGGGCGGGCACCCTCACGGCTTTCAGCGCGGCCGATGGGGCGGCGGTCGGAACGCTCGACACGAATCCACCGCGGCTCGAGCAGCGGCTGGCCGCCGCCGAGAAAGCCCGCGCGGAGGTGATCGCGGCCAAGGAAGCCGCGAGCGAAAAGCATCGCGTGGCCCTCGAAACGCTCGCCGTGGCCGAGTCACAGATGGCCGCTGCCCGCAAGGAGGCAGAGGACGCCGCCACTGAGCTCGAAGCCGCAAGCGACCGTCAGGCCGAAGTAAACGAGGCCATCGACCGGGTGAAGTCCGATCTCGACTTCGCCCGAGGCAAAACCCCCAAGGAACCTCACTCGGAGTGACCTCGCTCGGGAGGAACCGGACACGTCCCCTGCCGTATCGTTCCGGCTACGGCGACGGCGGCGGAGTGACGATGCCGAGAGACGCAAGCCGTCCGTCCTTGTGGAGGTGCCCGTGAAGGCCCACGATTGGTTCGCCGGGCACGGCTACCTCGAGCTCCCTTCCGCCTCGCCCACCGACGTATTCGCCCTTGTAGTTTTGGTCGGCATTGAGGCCATCGCCTTGCATCTGCATAAATGTGACGAAGAGTCCATCGACATGCAGGCCGGCATGGATGGTCATTGAGCCGATCGCGTAACCCGGTTTCGCCTTGATGCTCACAACCCTGGGCGTCGGAGTACCAATCAGCTTGCCGTGGATTTCTCCCCGTGCCGTCGCATACACACCCCGCACGGCAGCAATGGATCCATCCCTCGGATGCAAGCCAACATCGATGCCAACGAGCACGCCTCCCTGCTCGGGAATGTCATCCCAGGTTTGCCCTATTCCGAATCCATGCGGACGAACCGTGTTGAGCTTCGCCCCCTTGACTGCGGTGAGTGCCTTCGCAAAGAGCGGCAGCACCGGCCCGGCCTTTCCGCCTTTGATCTGTTCGGCGGAGACGTCGCCCAGGCGTTTCTCCGCCTTTGCCTTGGCAAGCCCGGTCGATCCGGGAATCGCCTTGCTGTACCACTCGCTCGCACGCACCTGCACGTGCCCCTTGGCCGCCTCATTCTGCGTGTCGGCAATATCCCACCAACCGTCTGCCACGGCCATACACGCGGCCGCATCGGTCGGATTCTCGAGATCCTTCTCGGCCTGCAATTTGAGTTTGGCATCGCTCCCACGCGCCAGCATCGGAAGCCCGGCTGCCCAGTTGCCTTTCAAGAAGCAATAGTAGGTTCCGGCCCGGAGATTCGCGTCGGGATCGTTCGGCTCCTTCTCCAGTTTTCCAATCGCCTCTTTGACGTCAGCAAACTCCTTGGCAAGCTTTTCGATCGCCGAGGCCTGAAGATTGGCAGTTTTGGAGGCCGACGCATCCTTTGCCTTGCGGGCACTGGCACCTGCGATCTTCGCGAGATCCTTTGCCAGGCTGTAGTCGTCGGCATCGACCGCGCGGTCGATCAGCGAGAGGGCCATGTCGGCAATTGGCTTGTGGGCGGAGGGCGGCAGTGTGCTCGCCAGCGTCACCAGAGCGTCTCGCTTCCTTTCCAACTCGGCAACCTTGAAGCTGCGGGCAAGCTGATCGAGAGCCGCAAAGGTCGTGATGACATCGCCCCCCTTGGCCGCGACGGCAGCCGCTTCCTCCAAAAGCACGAAGTGACCAGCGGGGTCGCTTTTGGCGTCCCGCGCCTGCTTGAGGAGCGTGCGAGCCAGTTCGGTGAGCTGCGGTGGTGTCTTGGCTGCATCCATCTCCTTCTTGTAAAGTTCCCGAATGAGCGCGATGGCCTCGTCGAGTGCCTTCTTCGGGGGCGGATCAGCCACCGCGACCTCGGCAGCATCGACAACGAGAAGCCTCTCTTGCTTCGTGTCGGTGTCGGCCGCCCTGTCAGGAGGATCTTTGGGGGCCTCGCCCAGCAGCGTTTCAAGCGTCCGCTCCTTCTTGGGCGGTTCGTCCGCTGAAAACTGACCTCGGGCTGACAGTGGCAGCAGCAGCAGCAGCCCCGACAGCAACACTCCAGCGGCATGTTTCGTCATCATCGAGCCCACCCTCCTCAGCGACTCGCCATGTCGCAGGAGACGCCTCCCGCGGCTGGCACATAGCTAGCACGGGCGTAGTCCATCACCATGCGATGGGCACTGAACCGCCAGGCCAGGGAACTAATCGAGTTCATCATCATCTTGATCCAGCCTCGCGGGAGACCGTCACTGTCGCGATCGTAGAAGAGCGGGATCACTTCCTTGGTGAGTGTCTCGAAGAGCGCCGCGCCGTCGCGAGCATCGGTGATCGCGTCGTTGAAGTGGGTCTCCCCGCGAGCGATCGCGAAGCCGTTGCGTCCGTCAAACGCCTCGGCCCACCAGCCGTCGAGGATCGAGCAGTTGAGGGCGCCATTCAGCACCGCCTTCTGCCCACTCGTGCCCGAGGCCTCAAGAGGGCGCCTCGGGTTGTTGAGCCATACATCGACACCCTGCACGAGGTGCCGTGCCACGTTGATGTCATAGTCTTCCACGAACACGAGGCGGCCCGAAAACCGTGGGTCATTGCGGAGATTCGCGATCTTGCGGATGAGCCCCTTGCCAGGCTCGTCGGCCGGATGAGCCTTGCCCGCATAGATGATCTGGATCGGACGATCGGCGTCGTTCACCAGGTCTGCGATGCGGTCGAGGTCATCAAGCAGGAGGTCAGCCCGTTTGTAGGTCGCGAATCGCCTGGCGAATCCGATCGTGAGGATGTTGGGGTCAAGCGCGGTGCGAGCCTGTTCCACTGCTTCGTCTGATTCGCCACGGCGGCGACATTGCCGAGCCAGACGCCGACGTACGAACTCGAGCATGAGGCTCTTGAGCGCATAGTGGGTTTCCCAGAGCTCGCCGGGATCGCACTCGTATATCTTTTGCCACACATCGGGGCCGGCCATTTGCCGAAACCAGTTGGTCGGAAAGAGACGGTCGTAGAGAAGCAGCATCTGCCAGGAGAGCCAGCTCGGCACATGCACGCCGTTGGTGATGTGGCCGATCGGCACCTCTTCCTCGACCTTCCACGGCCAGAGGTTCGCCCACATCTTCCGACTCACATGGCCGTGCAAGGCACTCACGGCATTGGCCCGTCGCGAGAGCTTCAGCCCCAGAACCGTCATGCAAAACGCTTCGCTGTGGTTGTGCGGCTCGACGCGACCGAGGCCCATGAGCTGGTCATGCGAGATGCCAAGGGCATCCCGAGTTGGACCAAGATGCTCCTCCATGAGACCGTTGTCGAAACGGTCGTGACCGGCGGGCACGGGAGTGTGGGTCGTGAAGACGGTCTGCCGAGCGACGCGGCGGAGGGCATCGTCGTAGGGATAGCCATCGCGTTCCATCCGGCCACGAACGGCCTCGAGCGTGGCGAACGCGGAGTGCCCTTCGTTCAAGTGATAGACGCCGGGCACGATGCCCATGGCGCGGATCGCCTTGACGCCACCGATGCCGAGAATGATCTCTTGGCGGATACGGGTTCGCGTATCGCCGCCGTAGAGCCGGCTTGTGAGAGGCCGATCTTCCGGGGCGTTTTCCTCCACGTCCGAATCAAGGAGGTACAGGCTGCACCGGCCGACTGCCATCTTCCAGACTTTCGCGGAAAGCGCCCCGCCGCGGGTATCGACCTTCACCATCACCGGCTTGCCTTCGGTATCGAGGGCTTCCTCGATCGGGAGGAGATCGATCTTCGTCCGCTGATACTCCTCGTGCTGATAGCCATCGGCATCGAGGTGCTGACGGAAATACCCTTGGGTATAGAAGAGCCCCACGGCGATGAGCGGGATACCGAGACCACTCGCGCTCTTCACATGGTCGCCGGCGAGTACGCCCAAGCCACCGGAGTAGATCGGCACCGATTCATGGATGCCGAACTCAGCGGAGAAGTAGACGACAGGCTTCGATCCAAGCACGCCAGCATGCACGGTGCTCCAGGTGTTTTCAGCGCCCAGGTATTCCTTCATCCGCCGGTAGGCCTGATTGATCCGGCTATAGAGGACCAGCTCGGCGGCCCGTGCCTCGAGCCGATCGGGGGTGAACTCGGCCAAGAGGGCGATCGGGTTGTGGTCGAGCTGCCGCCAGCGGACGGGGTCAAGGTCGCGAAAGAGGTTGGTCACCTCGGGGTGCCAGCTCCACCAGAGATTCCGAGCCAGAGCCACGCACTTGGTGTAGAGCGTCTCAGGGGAGAGCTCATCGAGCCGGAGGGGCTGGTGGACGGCCCTCGCTTGGGCTGGATTGGCGGCTGGCCTGGCGGCGGGAATGTCGGCGGGGACCGGTGACGACGCGGCTGCCGGAAGAACGGGGGCGTCTTTGGCCTGGCTCATGAAGGGAAACTCCGAACAACGGGAAGAAAAGGTACGAAAGGTTGGACGCCTGCCAGAAGTGGCGGCAGTATAGCGACGGCGGGCTGGTCGTGCGCCTAGCGGTGTCTGGAGTGAACGGCCCCCCATTCGGCCGTATCATGGGGCCATGTCACCCTCCCATGCCGACGGCCCGCCGAGTTTCGCTTCCAAGGATGTCTCGAGCGAGCTTGGCCTTCTCGCCGATCGGGCCGACCGCGAGGGGCCGTGGGCCGCTGGGTGTATGCGGGTCCTGGCACGGCAGGGGGTTCTCGCGGCGTTCATACCGGCCGACGCTGGCGGCACCGCGGCGAGCGAGCCAGCCATCATCGACACGCTCATGTCGGTCGCCTCCACGTGCCTGACCACTGCGCTCGCCCTTTCGCAATGGGCCGCGGCGGTGCGGATCATCGCAAGCGGACCGCCGAACGTGCGATCCTCGCTTCTCCCGGCGCTTGCCCGTGGTGATACCTTCACGACCGTCGGCATCTCCCAACTCACAACGAGCCGACAGCACCTCGGCCGCTCCGTGCTCGTGGCCAGCCGCGATGCTGATGGTTGGCGACTCGACGGCCTCTGCCCATGGGTGACGGGCGCCGACGCGAGCGACACAATCGTGACAGGTGCCGCGACGTCAGATGGCGATCAACTTTTCTTTGTCATTCCCACCGACACACCGGGCATCATCATCGACCCTCCTCTCGCCATGCTCGCGCTCTCGGGCACCCGCACCTCGGCGGTCCACTTCACGGCCGTCCGGCCCGCGCATGTGATCGAGCCTCCTGAGCGAAACGCCGCTCGCACGGGTGGCCTCGCAACGACGGCGTTGGCGCTGGGCTCCGCCCGAGCCGCGGTGAGCATCGTGTTGCGTGAGGCCACCCGCCGGCCAGATCTCGTCGCGGTGGCCACCAATCTCGACGGTGAAATTGAAGGCCTCGTTGCCCGGCTCGACGCCGCTGCCCGTGATGGTATCGCTCTGGCTGATCGCGACTCGCTGCGTGGAGAGGCCACGAGCCTCGTGCTCCGTGCCGCGCAGGCTGCGCTCACCGCCTCGAAGGGCGCCGGCTTCGTCTCTGGCCATCCCGCCGAACGCGTCGCCCGCGAGTCACTCTTCTTTCTGGTCTGGAGCTGCCCGCAGTCGGTGTCGTCGGCGCTCTTGTGTGACTGGGCAGGCATCACCTCCGACGCGTAGCTCACCGGTGAATGCTGACATCCGCCGCGAGGCTCGGCCGTGCAGAAGAGTCGCGCAGTCCGTGGTTTTCCCACCGATTTCGTGCTGACGAAATTCTCATGCTTGCAAGACCGGATTTGGCCTTGTGGTGAACCCTGCCTTCTCGCGATTCTCGACGTCATCCTCTGGAAGGCGTTCGCCCCATGGCATCACCGCGATCGATCGTCGTCGTCAAGCTCTCCGCGATTGGAGACGTTCTCCATGGCGTGCCCGTGGCGGTCGCTCTCAAACGGGCCTTTCCCGCCGCCCGCATCGGCTGGGCCGTCGAGGGCCGCGCCGCCGATGTGCTCGCGGGCCATCCCGCGATCGACCATCTCTTCCGGCTGCCTCGCGGTTGGCTCACGTCGCCCTCGACGGTGCTCTCGCTGCGGCGTCAACTCCTCGGCTTTGCTCCCGATGTGACGATTGATCTTCAAGGACTCTTGAAGAGTGGCGTGGCGACCTGGCTGTCGGGAGCCCCGATGCGAATCGGTTTTGCCAAGCCGGCGTCGCGCGAGCATGCATGGCACGCGTACACGAATCGTGTTCGTCCTGTTGCGACGCATGTGGTCGATCGCAACTGTGACCTCTTGGTGCCGCTGGGCATCCGCGAAAGCTTCCCGGCCTTCACCATGCCCCGCTGGCCCGTATCCCGTGAACGGGTTCGCCAATGGCTTTCGGGCCTTGGGTTCACCGACCCACCAGTGCTCATCAATCCGGGCGCCGGCTGGGCGAGCAAGCTCTGGGCTCCAAAACGATTTGCGGCCGTCGCCCGCGGACTTCATGGTCGTGGGCTCCGCTCGCTCGTGGTCTGGGGCGGTGCAGCCGAGCGAGCCGCCGCAGAACAGATCGTTACCGAATCAAACGGCGCCGCCATCCTCGCACCTGACACGAGTCTTCAGGATCTCGGTGAAGTCTGCCGCATGGCCAAGCTCATGATCTCAAGCGACACCGGTCCGCTCCATCTCGCTGCCGCCATCGGCACGCCCTGCGTCGGACTCTTTGGCCCCGTGCCCGCATCGCGAAACGGCCCGTACGGTCGCCAGCTTGTGTGCGTCGAGCCGCCGCCGGAAGCCCGCCCCTCGTGGGACAACCGCAAGACCGACACGACGTCGATGCCCGCGATCGACGTCGACCGCGTGATCGCTGCCGCCGAGTCGCTGCTCAGCCGCGCCCAGGCCGCCGCCTGACAGCAAGGTGTTTTACGCTCGGCGGGCCATCCATCTTTACGCTCGGCGGGCCATCCATGGCCCCGGCGAGCTTGCCGGGCCTCCGCCCGGCCGGTCACCCTCCGGGCGACCGTGCTCGTACCCGCTGCGGTGTGGTGCGCCCGAACAACCGGGGCGCTGTCCAGCGACCGGAGTCCTGAACCTCCAGGGCAGGACGTCGCCCTGCGAGTGCGGACCACAATCACCCGGCCCCGGAGGTACCGGGCTCCGGGGGGCATACCGCTCGGGGCTGCCCGTGCCACAGAGCCGGCGTTGTTTGCGAGCGAAGCCAGGATGGCGAAGCGAAGCAAACATCGAGTGAGCGAAGGGCATGGATGCCCGCAGCGAACGTCCGGCGATGGGGCACGGGCAGCCCC
>JBGTGN010000077.1:0-2016 GCA_041746715.1 Pirellulales bacterium
GATTTCGCCGCCGCCATCCTCCAGCCGACTTCCCACCCCCCAAAATCGTTGCCGAAATCCTGGCCGGTCACGATAATCGGGGCGTCAGTCTTGGCTATGGGAACGGTCACCCACGGGAACGGAGTGCGCGCAGGCTAACCCTGACCCTGTGCTTTCCAGTGCGGCCGATCGCTTCACCACGCCCGCTAGAAAACCCGCGGGATCCATTGGTGCCAGCGGATGTTTCTCACCAGCTTCAACATCCTGGCGAAGCGTCCCGAACTCAAGTCATCTTCCACCACACGCGATGAATCATGCTCGGCACACGCTCCCTCGCGCTCCAGCACCACGCAATCCATTTCTGCCGCCACTGATTCAATGATCGGATCTGCCGCAATGCAAACCGCGGAAACGCCCTGGCCTGATTTTTCCACGGGCTCTTCCTCACGGGCATTCAGCTCTTCGCCATGAGGCTGCGAAACGTCCTGACAATCCCGCGTGCCCTCTTCGGTCTCTGGCTCCTCGTCGTGATCCTGACGTGTTGCCTCCGGCCTGTCCAACCGTTCTCTCAACTCCGGCTCACCGCCACTGCGCTCGGAATCATCCCCCGGCCCCAGCAGACGATCCAGAGGGCTGACCACGCGAACGTCTTGCCGGTTGAGTACGTGCAGATAAATCATCGTCGTCTTCACGTCGTTGTGTCCGAGCAGCTCCTGGACCGTGCGAATATCGGCGCCATCCGACAACAAGTGAGTCGCGAACGAGTGCCTGAACGTGTGCGAGGTGATTTGTTTCTGAATCCCTGCCTGCTCGACCGCCCGCGCCAAGTGTGCCGGAAACGTGCCCTTGTGAATGTGGTGCCGGTGCTGGTTTCCGTTTCGTGGATCTCGTGAAATTCGCTCGGATGCAAAGACGTACTGCCATTTGAATTCCCGGTGAGCGTTTGGATATTTCACACTCAGCGCATGCGGCAACCACACCGACGCCTTTCCCTCTTCCAGGTCGCGTTCGTGCGTCCAGAGCCGCTTCTCGATCAGCCGTTTCAGTGTCGCACGCAATTGCTTGGGAAACGGCGTAATCCGGTCCTTCTTCCCCTTGCCACGCCGAACGATGATCTGCATCTGGTCAAAGTCAATGTCTTTGACCCGCAGCCGCAGGCACTCGCTCAATCGCAGGCCCGCCCCGTACAGCACCTTCGCCATCGTCAGCGTGATGCCGTCTAGGTGCGAAAACACCTTTGATACTTCCTCCCGGCTCATCACGGTCGGCACGCGTTTCGGCTTGGTCGAACGCACCGCATCAATGCACTCCATGTCCCGCTTCAGCACGTATTTGAACAGGAACAGCAACGCGTAATAAGCCTGATCCTGTGTCGACTCGGCCACGTTGTCCCTGACAGCCAACTCCGTGAGATGAGCTTCGACATCGCTCGCCGTGATCTTCTTGAACGACTCAAGGGTGCTCAGCCGCCGCTTCCGCATGAAAGCCAGCACTTGGCCCACGTACGCTCGTTCGGTCTTCACCGCCTTGTGCTGCACCCGTAGAGCCCGCCGCAACTCTTGGATCACCTCGGGCTCCTTTGGGTCAATCAGCCCTGGCGACTCTTCGACCTCGTCGTCGCCCGTCAAACCTGATCGCTCTTGGGAGGCCCGCTCTTGCAACGTGTCGCGGATGTCGGCCAGCTCCGGCAGTTCAACTCTCCTCACTGACCGCTGGTACTCCATCAAGGCTTCGACGGCCCGTAGCCGCTTCCAGGTCGGCGTTCCCCTCGCCTTTTGGTGCTTCAGAAACTCGATGACCTCCTCGCGCCCAAACGTCCACGTAGAAGGCTCTTTGACGTGGTGGAACCTGGCGAGCTTGTCGAACCAGATCCGACCCCAGTCAACCGGCCCCGGCCCGCTCGCCGGCTGCCCGTCCCGGCGATACCCGCGGAACCTTCTCGGCCCCGGCCCTGTTGGGCGTCCACGATCCGTTGCGTCGCGATCAGCCATTGTCGTCTCCCCAATCTGGAGGTCGCCTGCTCGAATTCCGTTGCCA
>JBGTGN010000078.1:0-10660 GCA_041746715.1 Pirellulales bacterium
GCGGTACTCGCCATCGGGCAGATCACCAAAGCTCCACTGGGCGTAGCCGCCGGTGGCACCAAACTCAAACTGGTGGCCGGTTCCACCATAGCCACCGCCGGACGTGCTCCAGTAGCTTGCAGACACCGCCGAGTATCCCGAGCCGCCGTTGTCGATGATCTGCGGGGCCAGAAGGACGGTGGCCGTGGCGGATACAGGGACGCTGTCGAGATTGGTCGCGTCCGTCGCAACGGCAAAAAACCGGCTGTCGCCTGCGGGGACCCCGGCGGTGGACGCCGAGACACTCCAGCCATCCAAACCGTCGGTGTCGGTGCCAAGGGGGGAGCCATCGGCTACGGTGAGCACGCCGTCGTTATCGACGTCGCGAAAGACCTCCACATACGAAATCGCATCGCCGTTGGGGTCGGTTACGCCCGTGGCGGTGAGGGTTATCTGGCTGCCGAGCGCGACGCTGACCGGCGATGCCACGAATCCGGCGATAATGGGCTGGGTGTCGCCCGACATGACAAGGCGACCCTCGAGCGGCTCGAAAGCCAACCGCGAGCTCGCACTCGTTCGCCTGACATGCCGCCGCACGACTCGCATGCCGAGCTTGCCGAGCGTGTTCTTCCAATACTCGATCGGCAAGCTCATGGCTTACTCCTCAACACCAGCTCCAGCGCAGAACAGCGCCGGCAGATAATTCTGAAAATTGGACCCAAGCCCACGCGGCTTTGATCCGACCTGAATCGCCGGCATGACGAGGCTGAGCCATCTGCACCGGTATGAACCGGTTGCTCTCATCCCATGCGATTCGCTGGCCAATCATCGGGGAGCCCTGCGTGCGCTCGGAGGGCGCACCGCCCCCCAATCGACAATGGGGCGGCAGTCTACCGCACGCCCGTCGGACTGCAACACTCAGCTTCGCAAGTTTCGGAGCCCTCGCAACCGAATGCCAGAAGCGGGGTCACGTTTTGGGCCATGCGAGCGATTGCAAGGGTTTGATGAGGCCGGCACTTGCATTCACGGCTCTGATCCGAGAGCGGCTTGTGCCGCGTCAAAAACACGGCGCGGATGCCACGCCCAAGTTCCGTTCAATCCTGAGGACAACCAGGCTTGGAGAGTGGGCATCGCACGATACACTGCCCACTCGAGATTACCGCGACACCCTGAGGCTCACGTCCTCTTTTCCCGGAGAAGTCAATGGCCGACGAACAGCCCGCACGTCCCGAACCCGTTCAGGTGCCAATCGACGAGTCGCACATCGTCGCGACCTACGCGAACTTCTGTCGGGTCACCGGGACCCCGGAAGAGCTGATCGTGGATTTTGGACTCAACAAGCAGGTCGGCGGCACGAGCCCGGAAACGATCCAGCTCACGCAGCGGATCATCGTCAACTTCTATACGGCCAAACGACTGGCGTATGCCCTGGGCCATGCGGTCGCTCGGCATGAGCAGGCGTTTGGAAACCTCGAGATCGACGTCCAGAAGCGGGCCGCTCAGTCGCAGGGGGCGAAGGCGTAGCGACGCCGTGAAGCTCTGCCATGCGTTTAGCGTCGTTACCCCGAGGCAGAGGGAACAAGACGGGCGCGGGCATCGGCCGTCGGCGTCATTTCAGTCGATGGTTTCGAGCCCTCAACCGGGCAAGAGCAGCGAGTTGTTTTGCCTCACGTCACCAACAGCGGCCACGCCTTTGATGCAATGGCGGCCAACGCCGCTTGTCTGTTCTTAATTTCGTCGGGGCCCCATTGCGTCTGGGCCGCCACCATTGCCGTAAGCGTGTAGGTGGAATCTCGGAGAAATGGCTTCTTTATGTCGAATCCGGCGTTTGCTACCTGCCTGTTAAGCGATGTCTGCAAAAGCACGAGGTTACCAAGTCGGTTATGCATTGAGATGGCCACCTCCAGTGAAATGTGGGGCCAATTCGCGCCGGGATTGCGCGGTAGGACATGCTCCAGGTTCACATCGCGAGCGTCTTCGTTAGGCACCCACTCGAGCTCGGCATTGCCTTTGTCGTGCAACTCAAGGGCCCGAAGGTAGTAGCGCGCAAGGCTGGTCTTTGGAACACTCATCGCGGCGAATGCGTCCTCAAACGCGATATCTTGAGGAACGAACGGTAGCAGCTTGGCCGCCAAGCCGTTCGTGTCCGTGATCTTCCGCTGGGTGATCTCGTGAGCGGCTTCCGCATAACCGCGCTCCAGCGTCTCGCTCCGGCCGCCCCCCACGACTAGAAACCGGACCGTCCAGTTCACGAACAGCCGGAATGCTCGTTCGACTTCCCTGGGTTCAAAAACCCGCGTCGCGGCGAGCATGATCGGGCGAGTGTGAACAACCTTCAAGTACTTGAGCGTGCGAATTGAGCGGCGAATGCTGTGGTGATCGTAATCGTTCCACTTCGAGTGGTCGGGTTGCACGATGGCGGCGTAGTCATTCGCGTTTGACTCCAGATCGGTCACAAACTCAACAGTCCTGTGGCGCCCAGAGACGTTCGCTTCGATCTTGCTGTAGACATCACCCGACCGAGTCATGCCGTACTTTGTGATGACGAAGTGACGAAGAAAATCCATCTCCACATCATTGCCGTCAAGCACCTCAATCGTGCCCATCGTGCGCGACCACTTTGGCTGAACTACGCCCTTGTCCTCTCCGGCCTGCTCAAAAAAGTAGTTCTTGAGGATATCAACCTGCGTCGTCTTTAGGCCGCGATCGTTCAGCGTTTCAAACATGCGAAACGCGTTCTGGTTATTGAGAAGGTAGAGGACGATAACGACTGCATTGTCGCGAATGTATTCGACCCAGTGCTTGAGCCGCTTCGTGCGGTCGGCCGTTTTCTTGTAGGCGTCGACGATGCTGGAGACTTTTTCGCGAGCAAGTTGCATCGCTTTGCGGATGCGTTCATGAGATCGTCGGCCAGGTCGTTCTTGCCGAGCCGGCGAACTGGGATCCGACAAGATCTCCTTCGAGAAAAATTCGCGGTCGTCCACGTTTAGCACTAACCGGGGAACGTCTCGCTGTTCCTCCGGGTCCGGCGCGCTCAAGAATTCCCGCTCAATCCAATCCGCAGTCCACTTTTCGTCGTTCTCGCGAAAGTAGTCGCGGATGGCGGTGAGCAGGATCATCGTGGTTGCGAGCCGCTGTTGGCCGTCGGTCACTTGCGGGGCATGCTTGTTTGCCCCCGTGAGCGTGATTGTTCCGAGGAAGTACGAATCTTCCCTCTCGTCAATAGCCCTTTGGAGGTCGCTGAGGAGGTCCGTCACTTCTTTTTCGGTCCACGAGTATTCGCGCTGATTTGGGGGCACCGACAGCATGTGCTGCTTCAAAACCGTGCCCAGCCCCAAGTCGCTCATGTCGATGCGTCGCTGCTCACTCATGTCCACCTCTTGTAGGCCATTTTCCAAACGCGGCCAGCGTGACTAAACAGAGATTCGACCGCGGTGTGCTCGCCCTGAAAATCCGCAATCGGTCGGTTGCTGTTTCTGTTGACGCCATGCCACCCAGGCACCTTCTCCGCCTCAAGGTGTTCCGAGCCGTTGGAACGATCGGGACTGTTTTATGCTATCCGTCGAAGGCATTCTGCGCCAGCCGCCCCGAAAGCCTCACTGCAAGCCAGCCCCTGCGGGCCGGGCATCCGCCGCTTCGACGGGCCCCCGCCACGGAGGCGTTGTTCGGCAGTCTCGCGGCCCCCTCCAGATCGCGATGTCTCGAGAGTAGCCGCGCACCGGCCGGCAGCCGGGCCCAGAGGCCTGGCCGGCACAGGCGGAGCCGACGCGTTCCTTGAAACCGGAGCTGGGGCGCGGGCCGAACTGGTCGCAGCAGCAGGCATGGTTCCTGCCCCCAACTAGGGTTGGGGTGGTGGCGCGCAAAAGTGATTCTGTCTATTCTTGGGGAGTTCCCGAAGGCTGGGGGGCGAAAGATCGCCAGGAAGGACCCACGGCCGGGATTTCGGGGGAGGAGGTTACCTGCTGACCCGTTCGGGGCGGGCTCCAGCCGGAAATCCTTTACGGCAGGGACCCGATAACTTCAAAGGCCTGGAATCACCGCGCCTCAAGCCGGCTGGGGCCGGCGGCAGCCCAGGGCGGAGTCACTCGGCGTACTCGGTCGATAGCTCCGCCTGTTTGAGCACAAGCTGCGTCGCATCTTCCGACAGGTCCGGCGGATACCCGTACATCGCGAGCAACCTCCGCACCTTGCGACGCAGGTCCGCCCGGACCGATTCCCGCTGCGTCCAGTCGAGCTTGGGCATCTTCTTGACCATCTCGGCCAGCTCACGAGCCATCAGGCGAAGTTGGTCGGACTGCATCACTTCTTTCGCCGATCCGTTCTCCGCCAGTGCGTCATAAAACGCGACTTCCTCCGTACTCAGCCCCAGGTCCTGCCCGTGCTGCTTCGCCTCCCGGACCCACTTCGCCAGTTCCAGCAGCTTGGTGATCATCTCGGCCGTAGTGATCTGCTTGTTCGTGTAGCCGAGCATCGCCTTCTCTAGTGCCTCGCGGAACTTCTGCGCCTGCACGAGGTTCGTCCGCTCGCTGATCTTGATCTGGTCGGTGAGCAGTTTCCGGAGCGTCTCCAGCGCCAGGTTTTTTTGCTCCATGGCACTGACTCGATTCAGAAAGTCTTCGCTGAGGATGTCCAGCCGTGCCGCGTCCAGGCCCGCCGCCGCGAAGAGGTCGATCACTTCGCCCGCATCCACCGCGTCGCCGATGACCTGCCTGACGGCGGCGTCGATGTCTCGCGAGCCGCCCCCGCCCGCCGACGGCTCGGCGTCATCCGCCAGCCGTTTGCGGATCATCGCCGCGATCCTCTGGAAGAACGCCAGGTGCGAAGTGATGTCCTTCGTCTCCTCGCGCGGCACCGCCAGCGCGAACGCCGTCGAGAGCCGCTTCACCATCCCGCGAAACCGCTTCCAGCCCGTCTCCTCGCCCACGTTCTGCCTGACGTCCAGCACATGATCGATCGCGCGCAGATACACCCTGAGTACGTTTGTGGGTTCCGTGTCGAGCGCCGCCGAGTAGTCGTATCCGTGGAAGAACCCACGCAACTGCTCGAACGCCGACCGCATTGCCGGGATCGCCTCGTCCTGCAGTTCCTTGATCGGCTTGTCGCTTTCGCCCGTCGCGTTAGCGTATGTCGCCAGCGCATCGGCAAGCGGATCAGCCAACCCGATCAAGTCCACGATCAACCCGCCCGGCTTCTCGCCGTACACGCGGTTCACCCGCGCGATCGCCTGCATCAGGTTGTGACCGGCCAGCGGCTTGTCGAGGTACATCGTGTGCGCACACGGCACATCAAAGCCCGTCAGCCACATGTCCACCACAATCGCCACGCGGAAGTCGTCCGCCGGGTCTTTGAACCGCGCCGCTAGCGCCTTGCGCTGCGAATTGCTCCTGACGTGCTTGGCGATGTGCGGCGGATCATCCGGACCACCAGTCATGATCACTTTCATGACGCCCTTGTCGTCGTCGTCGGTCCGCCACGCGGGGCGCAGCTTCGCGATCTCATCGTGCAATCGCGCGGCGATGCCGCGGCTCATGGTCACGACCATCGCCTTGCCTTCCATCGCGCTGCGTCGCTGCTCCCAATGCTCAACAAGGAACTTCGCCACTCGCTCCAATCGCTCGGGCGCGCCGTACAACTCCTCGATCGGAATGCGGATGTTCTCCCCCGCATCCTCCCCCGCTTCGTCGGCCTTCGCGGCTTCGGCGATGGCCGCTTCCGCCTTCTTGGCACCGGCCTCGTCGATGGTGAGCTTCACGATTCGCGGCTCGTAGTAGATCGGCACGGTTGCGCCGTCGGCCACCGCCTGCCGGATGTCGTACACGTCCGCGTACTCGCCGAACACGTGCCGCGTCACCTTGTCGCCCGCCATCAGCGGCGTGCCGGTGAAGCCGACAAAGGTGGCGTTGGGCAGCGCATCGCGCATCCATTTCGCGCCGCCGTCGACGAAACCGTACTGGCTGCGGTGGGCTTCGTCTGCCATCACCACCACGTTGGATCGCTCGCTGATCTTGCCGTGCGCTTCGGTAAACTTGTGGATCGTGGTAAAGACCACGCCGCCCGATGCCCGGTCGAGCAGATTCTTCAAATGCTCGCGGCTCTCTGCCTTGACCGGGTCCTGCCGCAGCAATCCCCGGCCCATCGCGAACGTGTCGAAGAGTTGGTCGTCCAGGTCGTTGCGGTCGGTGACGATCACCAGCGTCGGGTTGGTCATCTCCGCCGCCCGCACCAGCGTGCCCGCGAGCATGAGCATCGTCAGGCTCTTGCCCGATCCCTGCGTGTGCCACACCACGCCGCCGGGCCTGCCGTTGTACTTCTCGCTCGTCACCGGCGTTGCCTGCGCCGCGATCACTCGCTGTCGCGCCTTACGCACCGCGCGGAATTGGTGATAGCCCGCGACCTTCTTGACGATGTTCCCGCGTTCGTCTTCTTCGAACGCCACGCACGACCGCAGGTAGTCTAACAGCGGCTCCGGGGCGAGCAGTTCGCGGATCAGCGCCTCCAGCGTTGGCTCGCCCCCGGTCGCGGGTCGCCACGGCGTGAAGCGTTGCCGTCCGCTGGTAATGCTCCCCACGCGCGTCAGCAGCCCATCGCTGGCCACCAGCAGTAGGTTGGGGACGAACAGGTCCGGCGTGGTCTCTTTGTAGTGCCCGAGCTGGTCGATCGCCATGTTCAGATCCGCCGCAGCGTTGGCCGGGTCTTTGAGTTCGATAATGACCAGCGGCAGCCCGTTGACGTACAGGATCAGGTCCGTCCGGATCGTCTTCCCGCTCGGCCCTTGCACCGTGAGCTGCCGAACTACGAGAAAGTCATTGTTGGCCGGATTGTCGAAGTCGATCACCCGCGCCCGCCCACCGCGCATCTCGCCACTGTTGGCATCGCGGAATGAAACTTCAACACCATCAGTCAGCAGACCATGAAACCAGCGATTGTTTTGTACCAGTGTCGGATGTTGAGGCCGCGCCAGAATTCGCGAAACTTCATCGATCGTCGATCTCGGCAGGAGAGGATTCAGTTTTTGTAAGGCCCTTTTTAGCCGTCCCTGAAAAATGACTTCGACACTATTCGTTCGTTCTGTGGAATCGATCT
Organism: Pirellulales bacterium; assembly: GCA_041746715.1. Classification (GTDB taxonomy): domain Bacteria; phylum Planctomycetota; class Planctomycetia; order Pirellulales; family UBA1268; genus QWPN01. The sequence continues at coordinate 7,063 of JBGTGN010000078.1, forward strand.
CACTTGCCAGAATTGTTCGCAGGCTGCGACTGACGAAATAAGTCGCCGTTTGCTCCTCGACGTAAAGCTCATTGGGAGTGGTCATGAATCAATTCTCGTTGTATCGATGGCCTCGCGATCAGTTGACTCTGGCGCCAACATCTGCACCGCCGATTTCGGACTGTGCGGCCTGTTCGGCTCGCTCACGGCGGGCCATTAAGCACGCGTTATATCGGTACGCGAAATTCGCGATCATTGATGCCACGAATTCCATGATCGCCGAAACGTCGGGCGCGAGTGGCATGTCTTGCATGCTAGTGATGACTAGAAGCCCGGCTGGCGAATTGTCAATCGAACATGCCAAAGGGATTGGGCATGTCGCGACTTTTTGGAAATAAACTCCCGGCTTCGCCTTACCGTGCTGATAAAAGACTGCTTGGCGTTGCGAAACATCAAACTTTTCAGGAACGGCAGCGGCCACGCCGGTAGTTATAGGGGAATCATTGGTCAACGCGAGCGCCTGCTCCGCCGTTGCATGAGTGCTGTGGAATAGCACCTGACGAAGTCCCGTCGTCGGATGCTCCGGCGACGGTTCGCCGTCCACGCCAACGACCCCATCCTGCAAATAGATCTCGAAGCTGAATCGTGGACATTCGACGCCAAATACCACATCGATATTGGCGATGAATTTGTCGACGATCGGACGGACACTATCGCCGAAACGGCTCTCGCACAGGTGTTCATCGCCGGGATACTCGATACTGCAAGTCTGTGAATTCAGCTGCTCAAAAGCTTCTCGAATCATCTGATAGGCACGATCTCGACGCGCCAGCTCCTGTTCTCTTCGCTCAAGCAACTCTTGTGAGTCATGGGCCGTAACGAGCGCCTGAAGCGGGGAGTGGGTCTGACCTACCAGCACTAGTGCAGCGAATATCAACTGCGCCGCGAAAACAATGAGGAGCAATGCGAGGCTGATCCCGCTGAACCCCGTGTTCCATGCAGCCGTCCAAACGGAAGCGAGGGCACCGGTCAGGGTCGGGAGTACAACCGTAGCTAGAAACACAACCCACCAGTTTTGGCGCGCGCCCCAGCCGATCTGCCGCTTCAGCTCCGCAAAGATGTCCGCTGCCGTTGCCGTTGCCATTGCCTTACCTCTTTCCACTCTTAGCCAAACCGATCGTCATTCGAATTTCGTCTCGGACGCTCTCCGCTGTCTCTTCCACCCGCACTCGGCCGCTCAGCAGACGCGGCAGGAGGTAGTCTCGCAGAGCGGCGAGCTTGGCGGATTGGGCGTGCAGGGCCGCCATCAGTTCGACGACGGGGCGAACGATGTTGTCGAATCCTCGCTGCACTCTAGGTGGCGGCACGAGCATGGTCATCGCGCGCTGGTCGGACAGGCTCACGAAGTCAGCCATGTCTGTCTGTCCCTTTACCGACATCCATTGGCCGGTGAAGGATTCGGACTTCATCCAGAGGTGCAGCAGAAACGGGCTTAACGCGTCTCGATTCATCGGACGCCAAAAGCACACTTGCGGGGCGTAGACGACGTCGCCCGTTGTGGGAGTCATCAATCCAATCCGGCCAACTGTTCCCTTTGAGGTGAACACCGTATCCCACGTTTGCGATCGTTTCACGCCAGCTTTTTCAATTGCGGGTTTGCCGAGTAGCTCCGCGCCGTCAGTGATGATCGTCCCGTTCACATTTCCCGCACGAATGAATGGAACGCCAATGTCGGCCAATTCCGACCGCTTCGCTCGATAACCATCCCCAATTAACAAGGTTCCCGCTCGTTCGAGTTCGGAGACACGTTGCCTGCAGTTTTCCCACCCCTGCGGCACGGGGCCGAGGGGGGAGTCGGTGAGGCGGGTAGGGAGGGCGGCGAAGGTTTCGGGGGGCATGCCGGGGAAGGCGGTCGCGCCGGCGGCCTTAACCTTCACCGGCTCGAAGTCCACGAACCACGCCTTGAACACCGCCCGCGCCAACCCCTCCAACTTCGCCCCCGTCCGACGATTCTGCTCGATCTTGTCGTCGAGTGAGCCGAGCACTGAGGAGATCGCACGTTGAACCGCGATGGGAGGCATCGGAAGCGTGAAAGCTCGCTGATCAGCAAGGCTGACGTAGTCGGCGACCATTGAGCCATGCGTACGGACGGCGTCCAACTGAGACTGGAAGATACTGCTCGTCAGGACGTAATAGAGAAAGGCTGGGCAAACCGCGTCTCGATTCAATGATCTCCAGAAACACACTTGAGGCGCGAACACGATTCGGGGTTGCCTCTCGCGAAGGCGTCCGACCCGGCCGACTGTCCCTTTGCTGATGAATGCAACGTCTCCTGGTTCGGCGAATTTACCGCGCAATCGCTCTTCGAATTGAGGCAACACATGATCGGCAACGTCCGTGTCGATCTCTCCGTTGTCGCCGATGTCTCCGCCGCGCACGAAAGGCGTGCCGGAGTTGCCGAGTTCTACGTTCCGCACTCGGTAGCCATCGTTGACAGCGAGCACGCCTGCGGAGATCAGATCCGAGACTTTCACCACCTGCCATCGCTGAAGCTGCACCATCTCGGCCAACTCAATTGTCATGTGGTCACCTGCCCCAACCGTTGACGAACGACCTCCGCCAAACGCTCCCCCTCCGCCAAACACTCATCCACCTCCGCCACCAGTCGCGGGTATTTTTCGGCGAAGGGTTCGGCATCTTCTTCGATATCTTCAGCGCCGACGTAGCGGCCGGGGGTGAGGACGTGGCCGTGCTTGGCGATCTCGTCGATTGTGGCGGGCTTGGCGAAACCGGGCGTCGCGGTGAAGGCCCAGTCGCCGTGATCCTTCTTGTTCCACCAGTCGGGCTTGGGCTCGCCGCGCCATTGGCGGTAGGCGTAGACGATGCGGCCGATGTCGCTGGTGGGGAGCGGGTCGCTTGTCCCTTCGACGCACTCGGCGTCTTCGAGGCCGGAAAGTACGCGGAGCGTGCGGGTTTGGAGTGTGCCGAGTTTGCGGGCGTCGATGAAGAGCGTTTCGCCCTTGCGTCCGCCGGAGCGGTTGGGCGTCCCTTTGCGGATGTTCTTGCCGGTCTTGTCGCGCGTGAGGAACCAGAGGCAGACGGGGATGCCGGTGGTGAAGAAGAGTTGTGCGGGCATGGCGACAATGCAATCAACGAGGTCGGCCTCGACGATCTTGCGGCGGATGTCCCCTTCACCGCCGGTGTTGGTGGAGAGCGAGCCGTTGGCCATGACGAACCCGGCCACGCCGCCGCCCTTGCCATTGGGATAGGCGAGGTGGTGGATGAAGTGCTGGATCCAAGCGTAGTTGGCGTTGCCGACGGGCGGATCGCCGAAGGCAAAACGCTTGTCGCCGCGGAGGAGTGGGCCGGAGTAGTCGGAGACGTTGAACGGCGGATTGGCAAGGACGAAGTCGGCCTTGAGGTCGGGGTGCTGCGGGCGAAGGAAGGTGTCGGCGGGGGCGGGGCCGAGGTTGGCCTCGATGCCGTGGATGGCGAGGTTCATGTGCGCCAGTCGCCACGTGGTCGGGTTGGACTCCTGGCCGAAGATGGAGACGTCGGTCTTGTTGCCGCCGTGGGCTTCGGCAAACTTTTCGGACTGGACGAACATGCCGCCGGAGCC
>JBGTGN010000079.1:0-12139 GCA_041746715.1 Pirellulales bacterium
CAGCCAGCCAGGGCAACGCTTCCGTACTCGGTACGAGCGGGGAGGCGACGTCGGTGGTGCCATCTGGCGCCGGCAGCGCGAGGCTGCCCTGGCCGATCGCCGCGGCCACGGCTGCCTCTCCTGCATCGGGGACCACGAGGCCCGCCCGATCACAGGCTGACCACCCGGCCTGCATCGCGACCACGCCGAAGAGGGCCAAGAAGATCACCGTCGCGCTGAAGGAGGCGCCCGCGGCACGAAAGAGAATCCACCACGGAAGTGCGTCGCTCCAGCAGACCTCGTGGACAATACCCCCTGAGGGGCTAGGCGTACTGGACATGAACAGGCTCCTCTGGCCGGGGTATGAGACGTGCGGCGGGAGTATACGTCGGCTGGCCCCGGAGCGTCAGCCTTCGACTGGTTCGTCGCCGGTGTCTGCGTCGTCGTCCCCGGCCGGGGTAGGTACTCCGTACGATTCGTCGAGCCAGCGGCCAAGGTCGATGAGTCGACAGCGGTCGCTGCAAAACGGAACCGTCGGCGTCGTGGCGAGATTCACCATCTCGTCGCAGACCGGGCAGCGTGGCATGGCCTCACCCTTCGCCAGACGTCGTGGGCTTCGAATTGCCCGACTCAGCCGGCTTGCCTGAGCTCTCCGTTTTCTTGCCGGCGCCCGAATCGGCCGCGGCCCCCTTCTTGTACGACTCGCTGCGGTAGTCGGTCTTGTAGAAGCCCGAGCCCTTGAACACGATCGCGCCTCCCGCCCCGATGAGGCGGCGGAGTTTTTTCTTCTTGCACTTTGGGCAGGTGCGTTTGACCGCCTCGGTCATCGACTGGAACAGCTCGAAGGCGTGTCCGCAGCCGTCACAAACATAGTCGTAGGTCGGCATGAGTCAGGTTTCCTTGGCAACAACCACTTGAGCGGGCCGCACCACGCGGTCATGCAGCTTGTAGCCACGGCTTGCGGTAGCCACCACCGTGCCGGTCGCGGCCCCGGGCACGGCGATCTGCTGGATTGCATCATGCACGGCCGGGTCAAAAGCGACCCCATCGGTCTCGATCGCCGTACAGCCGTGGCTCCCCAGCACCTTCTCGATCTGGTGGGCTGTCATGCGAAAACCATCCCGAAGGCTCTGGATGTCTTCGGTCTTTTCCGCCGCTTCGATCGCCCGGAGCACATTGTCCAAGATCGGAAGGAGGTCGCGGAGAAGATCGATCTCGCGATACCGCTGGGCATCGTCGTATTCTCGCCGGGCTCGCTTGCGGAAGTTTTCAAGCTCCGCCTGAAGCCTGAGGATGCGATCCTCCAGCTCGGCCACGTCCGATTCGGCATGGGCCTCGCGGGATTCCGAACCTTCGACAGCGTCGTCTGAATGATCGTCTTCGGGCCGCCCCGGCTCATGGTTTTCGTGCGTCATGCCTGCTCCTTGTCGTCCGTGTTTGCTTCGTCGCCTTCCGCAGCCGTCTCACGGACCTGAAAATACTCGGCCAGTTTGCTGAAGAAACTCGTTCGCTTGGGGCTCACATCGGCGTGTTCCTCGGCTGCCAGTTCGCGAAGCAATTCCTCCGCGCGGGGTGAAAGCCTCTTGGGAACCTCGACATGCACGTGAACGTGGAGATCACCGATTCCACGGCCACGAACCTCGGGCATGCCGAGGCCTCGCACGCGGATGACGTCGCCTGGCTGGGTGCCACGCGCGATCTCGAGAGGTTTGGCACCGTCGAGCGTTGGCACCTCAACGGTCGCACCAAGGGCGGCCTGCGTGAAGCTCACCGGCACCTCGCAGTGAAGGTCGCGGCCCTCGCGGGCAAGGAATGGATGGTCTTCGATCTCGATCACGCAGTAGCAGTCGCCTGGCGGCCCACCACTCCCACCCGGTTCGCCCTCACCAGCGAGCCGCACGCGGACATCGCGATCGACCCCAGCCGGAATCGTGACCTTCCGGGCGACATGCTCCTGGGTGACGCCTTCACCACCGCAGGCGGTGCAGCGGTCGCGAACGATACTGCCAGCGCCCCGGCAGGCGGGGCAGGTCGACTGAAGCCGGAAGACACCAGCCGACTGGATCACTTGCCCGCGGCCTGCGCAGTAGTCGCATGACTGTGGCTTCGTTCCCTTCTTGGCGCCGCTGCCGTCGCACTCGCCGCAGGTCTCATGTCGCTCAAACTCGACCGTCTTCGTAACGCCCCTCGCGGCCTCGACGAGCGAGAGATGCACCTGGCAGAAGACATCCCGCCCCTTGCGGGCTCGCGCCTGTCGCGAACGACTGCCACCGCCTCCACCAAAGGCGTCGCCGAAGATCGACCCGCCGAAGAGATCACCGAATGCCTCAAAGACATCGGACATGTCGTTGAAGTCATGCCGCCGACCGCCTTCGACCCCGGCATGACCGAAGCGATCATAACGCCCTCGGAGGTCGGAATCCGACAAGACCTCGAAGGCCCGCGCCGCTTCCTTGAACCGGCTCGCAGCATCGGCATTCCCCGGGTTCTTATCCGGGTGATAGCGGACCGCCATCTTTCGATAGGCAGCCGTAATCTCAGCAGACGTTGCCCGCCGATCGACCTCGAGCACCTCGTAGTAATCGCGTTGGTCGACCATGACTCCTCACAGACGGTGCGGATCAGTCGTTGGCCTACCGGACGCTTCCCTCGATCTTCCGCTTCTTGGCGTCTTCCTTCTCCAGGTTCGTCACGAGGGCCTCGGTCGTGAGCAAGAGCCCCGCGATACTTGCGGCATTCGTGAGGGCAACCCGCACGACCTTGACCGGGTCGATGATGCCAGCCTTGAACATATCGACATACTCCCCCTTGTTGGCGTCGAAGCCCGTGTTCAGCGGCTTGCCAACAACCTCGTCAGCCACGACAGCGCCATCGATACCGCCATTCTCCGCAATCTGGCGAATCGGGGCTTCGAGGGCGTGGAGGATAATATCGACGCCGATCTTCTCATCGCCCTTTGCCTGCGATCGGGCCTTCTCCACAGCCTCACGACATCGAAGGAGCGCTACGCCGCCCCCCGCGACGATGCCCTCTTCAACAGCCGCGCGGGTCGCGTGGAGCGCGTCTTCAACGCGAGCCTTCTTTTGCTTCATCTCGGCCTCGGTGCCAGCACCGACGGAGACGATCGCGACGCCGCCGGTGAGCTTCGCGAGCCGCTCCTGAAGCTTCTCACGGTCATACTCACTTTCGGTCGATTCGATCTGGCTGCGAATTTGCTGAACGCGGGCCTTCACGGCGTCAGCCTTTCCCGCACCTTGCACGATCGTGGTCTCGCTCTTGTCCACCGTGACTCGCTTGGCCTGGCCAAGGTGTGAGAGGTCAAGGCTTTCGAGCTTGAGTCCGAGGTCTTCACTGATGAGCGTGCCGCCGGTCAGCGTGGCGATGTCGGCGAGCATCGCCTTGCGACGATCCCCGAAGCCAGGCGCCTTGGACGCACAGACCTTGAGCACGCCCTGGAGCTTGTTGACCACCAGTGCCGTGAGGGCGTCGCCATCGACATCCTCGGCGATGATCAGCAGGGGTTTCCCCGACTGGGCTACCTTCTCGAGGAGCGGCAGAAGATCACGCAGATTCGAGATTTTCTTCTCGTGAATGAGAATAACCGCGTCGTCGAGCTGGCACTCCATCTCCGCCGGCTTGTTGATGAAGTAGGGCGATACAAAACCCTTGTCGAACTGCATGCCATCGACGAACCGCACCGTCGTATCAGCCGTCTTGCCCTCCTCGACGGTGATCACACCATCCTTGCCGACCTTCTCGAGCGCCTCAGCAAGGAGGTCGCCGATCGTCCGGTCGTTGTTGGCACTGATGGAGCCGACCTGGGCAATCTCCTCGGCGCTCTCCACCTTGCGGGCGAGCTCACCAAGCCGCTCCACCGCTGCGGCGACTGCCTTCTCGATGCCTCGTCGAATCGCCGCTGGGTTGCTGCCCGCCGTCACGTTTCGTACGCCTTCCCGGAAGATGGCCCGCGCGAGCACCGTGGCCGTGGTCGTGCCGTCACCTGCGAGGTCTGACGTCTTGGAAGCAACTTCGTTCACGAGCTTCGCGCCCATGTTCTCGAAGGCGTCCTCGAGATCGACTTCCTTGCTCACCGTCACACCGTCCTTCGTGACGGTCGGTCCGCCGAACGACTTGTCGATGATGACATTCCGGCCGGTCGGGCCCATCGTCACGGCGACCGCTTCGGCGAGCTTTTCCACGCCCTTGAGGAGCTTGGCACGGGCACTGTCATCGAACATCAGTTGCTTGGACACAGAAACGACCTCCAGGTGGAGTAATGAACTATTGGGATTGAACTGGAATTGAACGTGGAAGTGGATGCCAGATCGGGAATGATCAGGCCAGATTAGGCCAGATCAGGCGAGGACTTTCGCGAGAATGTCGCTCTCGCGGAGAATCTTGACGTCGTGGCCATCGACCTCGATGTCACTGCCGGAGTACTTGCCGTAGATCACTTCGTCGCCAACCGAGACAGCCAGCGGCGATCGCTGACCGCTTTCGAGGAGTTTGCCAGGGCCAAGGGCCACGACATGCCCTCGCTGCGGCTTTTCCTTTGCCGAGTCTGGCAACACGATGCCGCCGGCGGTTCGCTCTTCGGCTTCGACGGGCTCCACAACAACACGGTCATCGAGGGGGCGAATTTTGAGGTTCTTTGCGGCCATGATTCTTGAGTTCTCCAGGTTGAAGGTTGTTTGAAAACGTATCGCAAATCGATTGGGACAGAGGGGCCTACATCATCCCTGGCATGCCACCCATGCCACCCATGCCCGGCATTCCGCCCATGCCACCCATGCCGCCACCCATCCCGTGATGGTCGTGGCCGTCGCCGCCCGCCTCTTCCTCATCCTTCGGGATCTCGGTGATGAGCGATTCGGTCGTGAGCAGCAACGCAGCCACGCTCGCGGCATTCTGAAGAGCCGTGCGAACGACCTTGGCGGGATCGATCACCCCCGCACTCACGAGGTCGCCATACTCCCCCTTGTCGGCGTCGTAGCCGTCGTTCTTGCCCTTCATCTGACGGACGCGATTGACGACGACCGAGCCATCAACACCCGCATTCTCGGCAATCGCCTCGAGCGGATACTTCAGCGCGTTCTTCACGATCGACGCCCCGAGCTTTTCGTCCCCTTCGAGATCGAGCTTCTCGACCGACTTCTCGCTCCGCAGAAGGGCCACGCCACCGCCGGGCACAACGCCTTCGGCGAGAGCGGCCTGGACAGCGCTCTTCGCATCGTCAATGAGAGCCTTTCGCTCCTTCATCTCGGTCTCGGTCGCGGCCCCGACATTGATCTGGGCCACACCGCCAGCGAGCTTGGCAAGCCGCTCCTGGAGTTTCTCCCGGTCGTAGTCGCTCGTCGTGCTCTCGATCTCACTCTTGATCTGAGCGACGCGGCCATCGATGGCGGCCTTCGTGCCGGCACCACTGACAATCGTCGTGTTTTCGGCCTCGATAATCACCTTCTTGGCACGGCCAAGGTCGGTGAGCTTGACGGCATCGAGCGCGATTCCGAGATCCTTGAAGATGGCCTGGCCGCCGGTAAGCACGGCGAGATCGCCGAGCATTGCCTTGCGACGGTCACCGTAGCCGGGAGCCTTGACAGCCACGGACTGCACGATGCCGCGGAGCTTGTTGACAACGAGCGTGGCAAGCGCCTCGCCCTCGACATCCTCGGCAATGATCACCAGCGGCTTGCCAGACTTGCTGATGGCCTCGAGGAGCGGCACGAGGTGCTTTGCCTGAGAAATCTTCTCCTCGAACAGGAGGATGTAAGGGTTTTCGAACTCGCAGACCTGGCTTTCCGCATCGGTGACGAAATGCGGCGACAGGAAGCCACGGTCAAACTGCATGCCCTCGACGACGTCAACCGTTGTCTCGGCCTGCTTGCCCTCTTCGACGGTGATCACGCCGTCTTTGCCGACCTTGAGGAAGGCTTCGGAGAGCACGTTGCCGATCGTGGGATCGTTGTTGCCAGCAATCGTGGCAACCTGCACGAGCTCCTTCTTGTTCTTCTCGTCGATCTTCGTAGCCATCGCGAGGACGGCCTTCGAGACCGCCTCGACCGCCTTGTGGATACCCCGGGAGAGCGCCATCGGGTCGGCACCCGCGGCGATCATCTTGAGCCCTTCTCGGAAGATGGCCTCGGCGAGCACGGTAGCCGTCGTGGTGCCGTCACCAGCGACGTCGTTGGTCTTGCTGGCAGCTTCTTTGACGAGCTGGGCGCCGAGATTTTCGTACGGGTCTTCGAGGTCGATGTCTTCGGCGACGGTAACGCCGTCTTTGGTCACCTTGGGAGAGCCCCAGCCCTTGTCAAGCACAGCATTGCGGCCGCGTGGGCCGAGCGTGCTTTTCACAGCCCGGGCGAGCTTTGAAACGCCGGCAAGCAACGGCTGGCGGGCTTCATCGTCGAATACCATCTGTTTTGCCACGACAATTTTCCTCCGAAGGTCGGACTGATTGGCCCGGTCGCACGCGGCGCCGTTTGGCAGCCCCGCGACGGGTTGTCCCAGACGAATGCAATCCGCGTGCCGAGACATCAGAAAGCGGCTATCTCCCGGGAAAACCAACGGAATACCAAGCGACTTTTGCCGGCCACGTCATTTCCCGTGCCGTTTTGGCAGGGCGGTATCGACGGCCCGTCAGTCTCTGGCGAGCATGCCTGCCTGGATTCTTATCGTCGGCTACGGGGCCCAGTCGATGTCGCCTTCGAGGCCGCGGCAGAAGGTGGCGAGGAGGTCAGCGGCGCGGTCGGCGTCTTCGAGCGAGACCAGCTCGACCGCCGAGTGCATGTAGCGATTCGGGATGCCAACGAGGCCGGTGGCGACGCCGGCCCGTGTCATCTGAAGCGCGTTGGCGTCGGTCGGTGTGGCCCGACCACTGGCAAGAAGCTGAAATGGAATCTCCTTCGCCGTCGCTGCGGCGACCAATCGGTCAACCACGTGGGGATTCATGTTGGGGCCACGCGCAACCGTCGGCCCCTTGCCGATCGCCACATCACCTTCGCTCTTCTTGTCGATCGTAGGACAGTCGGTCGCATGCGTCACATCGACGGCAATCGCCACATGCGGATCGACGCCGTGGGCGCTTGTTTTTGCTCCACGAAGGCCGATCTCCTCTTGCACGGTCGATGCCACAAAAAGATGGCAGGGCAGGGGGCCAGCGGCGACGGCCCGCCGAAACGCTTCGAGCACAACCCAGAGGCCAATCTTGTCGTCCATTGCCACGCTACAGGCGCGGCCATTTCGCAGCTCACGCGCTTCGAGTTCGAGCGTGATCGAGTCGCCGATGCGGACAACGCTCTCACAGTCGGCCTTGTCGGTGGCGCCGATGTCGATCCAGAGGTCCTTCATCTTCGGAACGACCTTTCGCTCCTCATCCGTGAGCAGGTGAATCGGCTTGCGGCTCATGATGCCGTGCACCGGTCCCGTCGCGGTCCAGACCGTCACCCGCGCGCCGATCAACTGAATGGGGTCCCAGCCACCGATCGGCTGGACCGACACGAAACCATCGGAGTCGATGTATTGAACGATGAGGCCAATCTGGTCGCAGTGGCCGGCGAGCAGCATCCGCGTGGTGCCTGCCCCGACTTTCATGCCGATCACGTTGCCGTGCGAGTCGGTGGTCACGGAGTCTGCAATGCCGGCGAGGTAGTCGCGAACGAGCTTCTGCACGGGCTGCTCGTAGCCTGAGGGGCTCGGCGTATGGAGGAGGCTCCAGAGAAAGTCGCGGGCGGTGGTATCCATCGGCGGGAAAGCCTCCAAGAGGGGACGACGTGCGTAGACCCCTCGTTGTAGGCAATCTGCACTCCCGCGCGGAGCACATGCGGTGGGGCAGCCGTACAAGCCATCCAAACGATACGAAGCCCAAACCGTCCGTCGCGTGACGGCCTTCCTTCCGGCCGCGGGATTCGCTCGGTACGATCGACGGTGCTCTCAATGCCCATCGCTTCCGCCCACCCTTCCGAATCAACAATGAACGCGCCCGTCCGTGTCGGTGTGATCGGCCTTGGCACGGTCGGCTCGGGGGTCGTGCGGCTGCTCGTGGGTTCGGCCGAACACATCACGCGACACGCCGGCAGGCCGATCGTCGTCGAGCAAGCGGTCGTTCGCGATCGGTCCAAAAAACGCGATCTTCCGCTGCCAGCCGATCGCATCGCCACGGATATCACGGCCGTATCGCGGAACCCATCCATTTCGATCGCCGTGCTCCTTGTCGGTGGGCTCGAGCCGGCTCGCTCGATGGCCATCGACCTCCTCGAGCATGGCAAGGATGTGGTCACCGCCAACAAGGCGCTGCTCGCGGAACACGGACCCGAGCTTTTCGAACTGGCTCAGCGTCACGGCCGATCGATCGCGTTCGAGGCCGCGGCGGCCGGAGGCATTCCGATCGTGGCCGCGATCGGCCAGTGCCTCGCTGCCAATCGAATCGAAAGCATTCGCGGGATCTTGAATGGCACGAGCAATTTTATCCTGTCGAAGATGGAGGAAGAGGGGGCCGACTACGCGACGGTCCTGGGGGCTGCGCAAGACGCTGGCTACGCCGAAGCTGATCCGGCGATGGATGTCGATGGCACCGATGCCGCGCACAAGCTCGCGATCCTCTCGCACCTCGCGTTTGGCGTGTGGGTGCCGTGGGCCGACATTCCGCGAACGGGCATCGAACAGATTGACCAGGGGCTCATGGCCTACGCACGCCAGCTTGGCTATCGCATTCGGCTCATTGCCTCAGCCTCGCGGGTTGACGGCCGGCTCGCGATGCGGGTGGCGCCGGCGCTTGTGAAGATCGGCACGCCGCTGGCCGAGACCCGTGGCGCCTACAACGCCGTGAGCATCGTGGGTGACGCGGTGGGGCGGCTCTTCTTCCACGGCCTCGGGGCCGGGCAGATGCCGACCGCGTCCGCCGTCGTGGCCGACATCATCGATACGGTCGTGGGCCGAGCCGCGATTACGTTTCAGACGACCGGCGTTCTCTCGCAGGACGGTCCCGTGGCACACGACGTCACCGTGGCCATGCCGCAGCGTCACTTCCTGCGAATCCCTGTCATGGACAGGCCCGGCGTCATGTCGGACGTGTCGGGGATTCTCGGCCGCCACAACGTGTCGATCGCATCCCTCATCCAGCACGAGTCGGGCACAGGGAAGCCCGTGCCGCTGGTGATCATGACCCATCACTGCGCCCCAAACTGCGTTCACGACGCGCTCGCGGAGATCGGGCGATCGCCGTCTGTGCGGGGCATCTGTGACTGCCTGCCCGTGCTTGATGACTGGCAGCCCACCGTTCCCCAGCAGGAGCCGCCATGAAATATCTCATTGTCATTCCCGACGGGGCGGCCGATGAGCCACAGGCGTCGCTCGGGGGAAAGACGCCACTCGAAGCGGCTCGCACGCCAGCGATGGATGCCCTCGCCGCTCGCGGCCGCGTGGGCCTCACGAACCATGTTCCCGACGCCTTGCCGCCAGGGTCGGAAGTGGCCTGCATGAGCCTCATGGGGTATGACCCGCTCGTGTTTTTCACAGGACGAGCGCCACTCGAAGCCGCCGCCCAGGGCATTGCCCTGGGGCCTTGTGACACCGCGGTGCGTTGCAACCTCGTGACGATCCGCGACCGGGTCATGGAGGACTTTACCGCGGGCCATATCTCGACCGACGAGGCAAAGGAACTGCTTGCCGCCTGCCAGGCCGGGCTCGAGGCCGATTTTCCGGCGCTCGCTGCGGCATGGACCTTTACTGCTGGAGTCAGTTACCGCAATCTGCTTCTGTATCGTGGTGAAGGCACCTGCGCGGCGCAGGCTGCCACTGATCCGGCAGGTGGCTCACCCCTTGGAACCGACCTGCGAACGACGCCCCCACATGACCTCATGGACAAGTCAGTCGTCGATCATTTTCCCCGGGGCACCGGCAGCCGACTGCTGACGGAAGTGATGGCGAAAAGCGCCGAGTGGCTTGCCGACCATCCGGTGAATCAGAGGCGGGTGGCCGCCGGAAAGCGTCCCGCGACGCATGTGTGGCTCTGGGGCGCCGGCCGTGCCCCTGCCTTCGAGCCGTTTGATGTGAAGTATGGATGCTCGGGCACGATGATCACGGGCGTGGATCTCCTCCGCGGCCTCGCGGCCCTGGCTGGCTGGAAGCGGCGGGAGGTGGTCGGCGCCACCGGCTATCTCGACACCGACTATGCCGCGAAGGGCCGAGCGGCGATCGACGAGTTTTCGAGCGCCGATCTCGTGTGCGTCCACGTCGAGGCTCCGGACGAGGCAAGCCACCAGGGCGACGCCGCCGCAAAGGTCAAAGCGATCGAGGAGATTGACGCCACAATCATCGCGCCGCTCGCCGCGCACCTCGCCACCGTCGGTGACCATCGCATCCTTGTCTGCCCCGATCACCCAACGTTCATCGCGACCAAGACCCACTCCCGCGGAGGCGTGCCGTTTGTCATGGCCGGGAGTGGGATCGAGGCGAACGGGCAGGCCGCGTACCACGAAGCCACTGCGGGGGCATCGGGCGCACGGATCGAGCCGGGCTGGACGCTCATGGGCACGTTCTTGAAGAAGTGATTCACTCGGGCCCTGCTCATGCCGGGGCTCCCACATGGAAAGGCTCTATGGCACTCGTCGTCCAGAAATTCGGTGGCACGAGCGTGGCTGATCCCGAGAAGATCAAGGCCGCGGCGGCGAAGGCGATTCGTCGCCATGTGGCTGGCGACCGGGTCGTGGTCGTTGTCAGTGCGATGGGCCACCAGACCGACCACCTTGTCGAACTCGCCAGTCAGATCACTGACAGCCCGAGCGCCCGTGAGATGGACATGCTCCTCTCGACGGGTGAGCAGGTGAGCGTGGCCCTCTTCGCGATGGCGATCCAGGCGGCTGGCCATCAGGCGGTGAGCCTCACCGGCGCCCAGGTCGGGATCCGTACCGACTCGCGGCATACAAAAGCTCGGATCAACTCGATCCACACCGAGCAGCTCACCCGGCTCCTCGACTCGGGTGCGATCGTGATCGCCGCCGGCTTTCAAGGCATCGACCAGCTCGGCAATATTACGACGCTTGGCCGCGGCGGCTCCGACACGACTGCCGTGGCCCTTGCCGCTGTCCTCGGTGCCGATCTCTGCGAGATATACACCGATGTCGATGGCATCTACACGACCGACCCACGAATGCTTCCTGCGGCGCGACGGCTTTCGTCGATCGCGTATGACGAGATGCTCGAGCTGGCGAGTCTTGGGGCCGGCGTGATGCACTCGCGGTCCATCGAGTTTGCGAAAAAATTCGGCGTGCCGGTGTGCGTGCGGTCGAGTTTCCGCGATGTGCCTGGCACGATGATCCTGCCGGCCGACCGAGCCAAGCCCAGGCCTGCCAGCGGCGTGGCGCTCGCGCGGGACGAGGCACGCATCACGATCGAGAACGTGCCCGACCTGCCAGGCTCGAGCCACGGCCTCTTTTCGGGACTCGCTTCCGCCGGGCTTACGGTGGACATGATCGTTCAGAACCTCGGCCAGGACGGAAAAGCCGATATCTCCTTTACCGTGCCGAGTGACGATCTCGTGCAGGCGTTGCATGTGAGCCATCGCATCGCCGACTCGCTCGGTGCGACGGGCGTGTCGCACGACGACGGCGTCTCAAAAGTTTCCGCGGTGGGCGTGGGCATGATTCGCGCCGAGGGCGTGGCTGGCAGGATGTTTCGGGCGCTCGCCGAGGCGAAGATCAACGTCCGCATGATCACGACAAGCGAGATCAAGATCTCGGCGCTTGTCGATCGCGAAGACGCGAACGCGGCAGTCGCCGCGGTGCATGCGGCCTTCGGCCTCGAGACGCCCACGCCGGGGGAGGCCGCCGAGCCTGACGGCCCTGAGCCACGGCCAAGCCCGCTTGAAGTGGTGCGGCGTCTCGATGGCATGGAGGATCTCGCCATCGAGGATTGCACCCTCGACTCGTCGCAAGCGCTGGTCACGCTTCTCGATCTGCCCGACACACCCGGCGTCGCGGCCGAAGTGTTTGCCGAAGTGGGCAAGAATGGCCTGCTTGTCGACATGATCGTGCAGAGTCATCCGCGGGATGGCCGCGCTGAGATTTCGTTTACCGTTCCGGCCGGCGACGCCGCAAGGGCCGGCGATGTCGCCCGATCCATTGCGGCGGCCCGCGGCGCAACGGTGGCCGACGTGCCGAACGTC
>JBGTGN010000080.1:0-39053 GCA_041746715.1 Pirellulales bacterium
CTTCGCAAGCGGATCGAAAGGTTGGCCCGCGAGCACAAGAACATCCCACTTGCCCATACGGAGTCCGGCCAGATATCCACGAGTGAAGAGCAATTGAAAGAGCTGGCTGCCTTCGATCCAGTCCTCAATGACCTGCTCAAGCATCGTCAGGCTTCAAAACTCCTATCGACCTATGCCAGCAAGATGCACCCGGGGAAGCGAGTCCACGGCCATTTCAACTACCTCATGAACACCGGCCGAACCAGTTGTGACGGCGGGTTCAATCTCCAGAACTTGCCGAAGGAGAAGCCGCCGAGGAACGCGAAGCCAACTATGGGGCACGACGAAGAAGTGCGGGAAACGCCCGAGGAGCGTGTCGAGGAAAAGCGGGAGAGCACGATCCGTGGCTGCTTCGTGCCGTCGCCGGGGAACGTGTTCGTCGTGCTGGACTACAAAACCATCGAGTTGGCCACTCTGGGCTGGTCTTGGAAACACCAACTCAAGTTCGGCGGCAGCCTGCACGACATCATCGCTGAAGGCGGCGACATGCACCGGCTCATCGCGGCGCACGTCCTTAACAAGAAGCCCGAGGACGTCACCGATACCGAGCGAGATGCCGCCAAGCCCGTCTCGCTGGGGCGTCCCGGCGGCCTCGGCTGGCGCACGATCCAGAAGCAGGCCCTGACGGTCTACCACTCAGACCTCACGGAAGAGCAGGTCCGGGAGCGCATGGCGGCCTACGAGACGCTGTGCCCCGAGTTGACCGAGCACCTGAAGAGCCGCATAGAAACCGGTCTGGAAATCGCTCGGGCGCTCGGGATGACGCCTGCGACCTACAACGCTGCTATCGGAAGGGTATCGCGCTCTCAAGGTATGACGGATTATGCTCCGACTGGTTGGCTTGGTGGCATGCTCTTGAAGGTGTTGGAAAGCGACATTCCACACACCATCGGCAACAGCGACACTGGGGCTTCGTCACGCCCGTATAGCACCGCCGAGATCAACTTCTTCTGGACGGCTGCTGGTCGTCTACCCGTTGACGAATTCGACGACAAGATCCGGCGCGACATCCGGAATCGCAAACCATCCCGTCAGCTTCGCGATACCGTGTCCGCGATGTTCAGCCGCGAGGGCGTCATCACGGCGACCGGGCGGCTCCGAGCCAATGCCAGCTACTGTGCCTGCCGCAACGGCATCATGCAGGGCCTCGCGGCCGATGGTGCGATCCATGCCCTGTGGGCCCTCATGCGGGCCGGCTACAAGACCGTCAACTTCATCCATGATGAGGTGATCGTCGAGGTGCCGGAGGATGAAAACCTCCCCACTGCAATTGCCGACATCGAGCGGCTCATGATCACAGGCATGCAGGTGGTTGTCCCTGGAGCCAACGTCCGCGTCGAAACGTCAGTGCGCCGGTCGTTCAGCAAGGCGGATGCGGTTGCGGTGCCTTGAGCGTCACGTTTGTTCGGCGGGTGGCTCGGAGGCGGCATCGAGTTTTCTCAGCTTTCGCCTTGGTGAAAGTTCTCGCTTCGGTGGTTTTGGAGGAGCAGGAGACTGTTCCCAATTGGGCCAGTCATGAAAGATGCCCATGCCCTTCTTGGTCAGATATGTCCCTGTGTCTCGCGCCAATTGCGCGAGGTCTTGAACGGACAAATAGGCCATTCGCTCCAACATCGGTTCCGCCAGCGCCTTGCTGGCATCCGACGCGGTACGAATGTTGTTACGGACGTCATTTAGCAACTCTGTCGTCTTTGCATTGAGGTGATCTGGGCCCGCGGCGAGGATTCGCCAATAGACGTCGACCGTGCTCCTCTTATGATCAACACTGAGTGCCCCGAGATCACGAAGCGCGCGACCGATGATGGCGGGACGCGGACATGCCGGTGGTCCCATCAACCAGATCAATTCACGACGCGCGGCGAGAGGCAGCGGGGAATCGTCACTCGTGTCGTCCTCCAAGGGCAGCTGCTGCACGGTGACGAGGTCGGACTCAAGTTGGTTCTCATGGCTTACCGCAAGCTGGAAGACGTCCTGCGTTGTGGGGGCGATGGCAAATATGGGCCTGCCAGGCTGTATGGTGCCCGGGTTAGCGCAGGCCAACATCGCCACTGTGCGGGTCATCTCGACTGCGGGAATGGCCACAGGCTCGACATCGCGTTGATCATCGAATGCACTCTCCTGTTCTTCGACCCGAGCAGACGATGGTGCCGCCTCTTCGGCGCATGCTGGTTCGCTCTTTCGTTGGGCTGGCTTCTTGGACTGCCCTTTCGAGTGGCTCTCTTTTTTAGCCATTTGCACTACCGGACGTTACGGGCTGGGCGTTGGTGACTGCCTCTCGGGCAGCCTCACCGGCATCCTTTTGAGCACGCATTCGGACACACCTTGGAGCCGGCTTTCACGACTGGCTTCTGGCTGTAGGTTTCGAGCAGGCCATCGCGCGAGCCATGGAGCAAGTCACGCGAGCAGCCTTTGGAGAAACCCTGGCGTCGCTCTCAAAACCTTCCCCGCATGTTCGCCGAAGGCAGCGTGTTGGGGTCGCTGGGGCTTTGGCATGTCGTGGGGTTGGTGGTGGGCTGTCAGTACGTTCGCCGGTCGTTGCCATGCTGGTCGCGAAGCGGGGTGAGGGGTGGTGCGTTGGCGGTGAGGGCTACGCAGTGACGCCCTCTACTGAGCTGCACTGCCGAAGGTCGCTCAAGCCGCGCCCATACGGCCAAAACCACGCACAACCCAGCCAAACCTCGGGTATTCAAGCCGCCGACCGCACCAACATCATTTCTTGGGGTGCTGGTATTGGGCAATCGTGCCTTAACCCGTTGAGGGCGCTTGGGTTAGCCCTTGCCAAAAACCGTACCTTCACGCCCGGTGCATGATCGTGTGGATGGTGAGCGTGACGAATGCCGCCGCTGACTTGCCGATGACCGCTGTGATGCCCTTGGCGAGCAGCTTGAAGCCTGCATCGTGACGACCATGGTGCCGAGCGTCCAACGTCATCGGGCACTGGCTCGGCGTTGAGTTGGCGTCCTGACCTCGCTGGACTGGTGACGACATGGCGAACCCCCCGCGGCCCGAGCTTGTGAAGACATTTTAGCAGGCACGGGGTCTTGGATCGTGATGGGTTGGTGTTGGTGACCTGGAGCTGAGCGAACACGTTGACGCCCTGGGCCTGTCTCGAAAAAGCCTTGCCGCCGTGATTGCCGAGCTTGCGAGGTACAGGCCCGAATGCTGGCACACGTCTCGGGTTGGTGTGGTGCGATATGTGACCTGTTTCACAGAGTTTGGCGGGCTGGTCGGCGAGACTACATTGGATTTTCAGTGTCGGTCATGAACGACTCCTGCTGGATGACGCCCTGACGAGCACCGGCAGGCAGTCGGGACGAGCCACATCATCTCATAGGAACCTGCCACGCATGGCGACCACGGATGGCAGGCCCAAAGCAATCAACGTCCACCAGCCACAACCGCTCGGCCAGGCGGTGTGGGGCCGCAGGGCACTCGTCGGAGCTTTTCTGCTGGCCGTCGTCGGCTTCTATGCCCTGGGTCTGCACCGCACGTTGTCGTGGGACTCCGTCCAAAATAATCTTGACGGCTGGAAGGCGCAGGTGGAGGACCACCTCGTCATCGCCCTCGTGGTCTTCTTTGTGACGTATGTGGCGGTAGCGGCGCTCTCGCTGCCGGCGGCAGCGCTGCTGACGATGCTGGGCGGAGCGCTTTTCGGTCGCTGGCTCGGCACGGGCGTCGTCAGTGTCGCATCGACCCTCGGGGCTACGCTCGCGTTCCTGAGCAGCCGCTACGTCCTTCGAGACTCGGTGGCCCGCAGGTTCGGCGATCAGCTTGCAGCAATCGACCGCGGTGTCGAGAAGGACGGAGCGTACTACCTCTTTATGCTCCGGCTTGCACCGGTCTTTCCATTCTTCTTGGTCAACCTCGGCATGGGCCTGACGCGCCTGCCGGTGGGCACGTACGTGGTGATCAGTTGGCTCGGCATGCTGCTCGGCACGTTTCTCTATGTGAACGCGGGGACGGAACTTGCCACGCTCGATTCGCCCGCCGGCCTTCTTTCGTGGAAGGTGCTCGGGGCGCTCGCGCTTCTCGGCATCGTGCCGCTCGCGATCCGAAAGCTCGTCGCATGGAAGGTCCGGGCCTGGACAATCGCTTTCGTAGTGGGCGGTCTCGTGCTCCTTGCCGCTGTCGCGGTGGCCGTGCGAACGCACTTTCGCTACCAGACGGCCGGTACCATGGCCGTGACGATCCGCGAGTACTCCAACGCGGAGTACCTCGAGGATCCGGCCGGTCGCAGCGTCCACCACGGCCAGTACGACGGCCGGCGTCTCGCCCTCGAGAAGAAGGATGCAACCCACTTCGACTTCACCATCGAATCCGATGACCCCGCCATCGCCAAGGTCGTCTTCAAAAACGTCGATGTGAGTCTCTTCACCGTCAATCCTCCGGCCTGGGCCAAGGATGATCCGGGGCTGCTGCGGATTGCACTCACCGATCGGGAGTGGAATCGCCAGCAGGTGCGGTTTGGCGGCCCTGACTCGCCGCATGTCGAAGTGAGCGGCGGCGATGGTTGGGAGAAAGACAATCTGTATTCAGCCGAACTGGCCCGCAACTGCCTCAATGCCGGGCTGTGGGAAGTGCTTCTCTTCACCAAAGAGGGCGGCGAAAAGACCCTCTACTACCAGGGCTGGTTTACGTTCCCGCTGGGGCACTACAAGCATCTCTTCGAGCACAACACAGGGCTTCCCTATGCGAAGCACTGGTACTACCTGGAGCACTGGCTTGACCCGGTTGGCACACCCGTGCCCATGGCCAAGTTGCGTGAGGTTGTCAGCGAGCGGGAGGTGCCGGCCACGTTCGACACGTCAGAGCGCGTGATCGCTTCCGGCGAACAGGCTCGCAAGCGGCGTACCACCGTGGCGAAAAACGTCGTCACGTGGGGCGACTTCTTCGACGGCCGCACGATCCGGTTTGCCGCGTTCATTCCGCCGGGCCGCTACAGCCTCGCGCACCCATGGAAGAATGAATACCGCCGTATGGACCGCTTCGAAAAGGCGATCCTCCGGGAGGTCAAGTCGCCTGCCACCGACAAACGGCTTCACGAAATCGAGCTCGTGTTTTCAAGCAGCAAACGCGGGGGCACGAGTCGGTTTCTCGTGAGCGGGGTTGACCTTGCGTCGCTGCCGCAACTGCCTGTCGCGGACTATCCCAAGGGAATGTATATGCCGATGGGGATCGGCGTGCCGCCGTTCTTTCAGGCGTATAACGAACTCGAGACGAATCCGCCCCACGAAAGCCCGTACGTCAGCGTGCTTTTGGACGAGAACGACCGGTGGATCGACCACCACAGTTTCGCCATCGACGGGCCGGTGCTCCACCGTGACGAATCGGACCCCGACCTGCTCCACATCTATCTGTTGTCCTACGAGCGGCACAGCCTGATCGCCCATATCGTCCTCCGAACGCAACCGTAGGTCGACATTTCGGGCCTCGCGGCCTTCTCCTGTCGTCTCGCCAAGCCCGCCGATACACTGCGGGTTTCGTTTCTCACGGACAGGACGACGGCCGATCGATCGGCAAGGCGCGGACGGCAGGACACGATGGAGCGGTACTGGTACATCAAACATTGCCGGCTTTTTGAAGTCCTGACGGCGGACCAACTGGCCCGGCTGGAGCGTCGGGCTCGCATCCGAAAATTCCCACGAAAGTCGGCGGTCTATTTACCTTCCGATGCCGCTGACGGCGTGTTTCTGCTCGCCGAGGGCCGCATCAAGCTCTGCTCGCCGACACCGGACGGCAAGGAGGCCATCCTCGCCTTCATTGAAGCGGGTGAGATTTTTGGGGAACTGTCGCTCGTGGGCGAGGTCGCGCGGGACGAGTTCGCCGAGGCGGTCTCGCCATCGACGGTGATCCTGATTCCGCGGGATGCCATCGAGAGCCTCATGGCGGAGTCGCCCGCGCTTGCCCTTGGCGTCACGAAACTGATTGGCTGGCGGCGGCGGCGGATTGAGCGGCGTCTCCGTGGGCTCCTTTTTCAATCCAACCGTGAACGGGTGATTCACCTGCTTTTGGATCTCGCTGAACAGTACGGTGAGCGGACCACCGAGGGCGTTCTCCTGGCCGTCAAACTTTCGCACCAAGACCTGGCATCGACGATTGGCGCGACGCGGGAGACCGTCACCGTTGTGCTCGGCGAACTCCAGTTAGACGGGCTCATCAAGGTGGCCAGGCAACGGCTCCTCGTGCGGGATTTGCCTCGATTGGCGGCCTGCGTTGCCGCCCCCCAGCCAACGCTGCCTGATTGCACCGTGCGGCCGTCGCTCCCGGCAGTTTCGGCCACCATGACCGCACGGAAAACCTGAGCCATGTGTTACCGACTTCACAGAACCCCAAGGCCACACACGCGACACTTGTGCATAGGCCGGTGGCGGCATGACACCAACCGGACCGCTGGCCCGAGGCGGCAGATACCGTGATGAACACACTCCCACGCCAGACCGATGATTGGCAGACTTGCGCCCCAGGGACGCTCGACGGGTTTGCGGCACGTGCCCGCGGCCGGCGATTGCGTTGGGATGCTGCCCGTTCGGTGGGTACTGGGATGCTGCTGGCGGTGGTGGGGCTGACGGCCTGGAGCTTATCGCAGCCTGATGGACCGCGTGACGATCGCTTTGGTGGCATCGCCTGTAGCGAGGTTCACGCCAACATTGATGCCTACATGGAGGGGCTTCTGCTAGGGGAACTGGCAGATCGAATCCGTGTTCACCTGGCTGAGTGCCCCGACTGCAAGGCGGCTATGAAGAAAATGGGGATGGAGATGGGGGCGGGCTCGCCTCGTCGCCCGTTGATTCACGGGCCGCGTGCTCAATCGTGGACCTTCGCCCAGTCACACGGCCAGCAATCCAGATGGCCAGGCCGATGAGGAGTAACTCGGCAGCCGGCACATCAATGGCCGTGGCAACCGTGAAGGCATAGCGCTGCCAAAAGTAGTCTCGCTGGAAATCTGCTGCCTGCGGCCACCACACAAGCAGATGCCAGGCAAAAAAACCTGCAAACATGATCCAGGCCACACCCACGAGACTTCCGCCGATCATGCGTCGCATTGCCGGCGAAACATGCCGTGACGAGACAATAAAGCCGGCGGGCAAAGCGAGCAGCACGAGCCACGCAGCGTGGCATGCCATGAGCGGCGGTAGTCTCGGTCCACAACCCCACGGGCCACAGACGGCGTGATCGAGGTCACCTTGCCATTTCGAGATGGCAAGGGCCCCGTAGAGGCAGGTGCTCCACGTGCCCATGATCGCGACGGTGCGCGTAAGCGAACCGGTCATGCAGACCTCACCCTGTGTTGTGCGCTGACGAATTCATGATCCACTCAATGCCGAGTATTGTCGCCCGCGGTGGCGGCGTCCGTGTCCCGGCTTACACATGAGTTCCGGTGTCCGCGGCCATGCCGGCGGATGAAAAAAAACTTAACTGTGAGCCAGCGTACGGAACCCCAACTGCCTCATCATGTCTGATCTCGGCATCGAGAGCCTGGGTCTGCCGGAGCAAAAGCCTACAACGAGGAAGGTACCCCCATGTTTGAGCTCCCCGAGGAACCGTCAGTCGATGCACCGATCGACGATGCCAGCAAAGCTCCGGAGTGTGATTGCCGATGGTCCGCAATCCTCCGCCACAGGCTTGCGGCCCCGGCACTGATCACGTTCATCGCCGCGGTGCTGGCCTGGGATATTCATGTGCTCTGGCCGCGTGATCCATCGGAAATGGCGGCCGTTGGAAGTTGTAGCCGTTGCAGCGTGGCCTGCGCCGAAGAAGGCAGTCAGTCTCGGAATAGCCCCGGATTTGATCTCTCGAACGTGACCGTACCGGTCAAGGAGATTCGTGCAGGCGGGCCACCGAAAGACGGGATTCCGGCGATCTCAAATCCCACATTCGTAGCGGCTGCCGACGCATCGTTTCTGCGATCAGAGGACCGCATCATCGGCGTTTCCATTGGGGACGATGCTCGGGCGTACCCGCTGGCAATCCTGAACTACCATGAGATTGTCAATGATTCGATTGGTGACACGCCCCTTGCCGTGACCTATTGCCCACTCTGTGATTCTGTCGTGGCGTTTGACCGCCGTACTTCGCTTGGCGAGCGAGAGCTTGGCGTTTCCGGGCTCCTCTACAACAGCAATGTCCTCATGTACGACCGGGGTGGAAGCCCCGAGAGCCTCTGGTCGCAGGTTGCCACGACGGGCATCTCGGGGCCCGGCGCATCGCAGAGCTTGCGGACACTTCCCGTCGAGCTCGTGACGTGGCAGGAGTGGGTGACGCGACACCCGATGACAAAGGTTCTTTCAACCGACACCGAGCACACGCGTGACTACGGCCGCAATCCCTACGAGCGCTACTTCACCCAGCCTGGGCTCATGTTTCCTGCCAAGCCGCGGAGCAAAACCCTGCCGACCAAGGAGCGGGTGTTGGGAGTGTGGACGCCCCAGGCCGCCCGGTGCTACCCGGAATCGGCGTTCAGCGTCGATCGCACCCGCATCGAAGACACCATCGGCGACCAGAAGGTCGTGATCGCGTTCAACCCCGACACGAAAAGCCTTCGCGTCGAGTCGGCAGACGACGGTGTGCAGTGGATGTATTCACTCTGGTTTGCCTGGCACGCATTTCATCCCGAGACCACCGTGTTTCAGTGACTCGCGGGCGTTTCCTGTGACGCATGGTTCATGTCGCGAACGGCCTTGAGCTCGACTTCGAGGGCAGCGATCCGTTCCTGGAGTGATTCGACAACACCCGCGACCTGACGCTGCGAGAACCGCTTATGGATGTGCTGCGAACAGTTGATGTCCCAGGCATCTTCCGCAGCACGCACCTTGGTGGCCGCGGTTTCCGCCGCAAAAGGGGGGCGAAGCACGTTCATCGGGCGGCTCCTGTCGGCGGTGCGGCGGCGGCGGAGATGCGATGGCCTTCCTTGGCACCGTTTCCGTACGGCATGAGGCACGAAACCGTGGCCGCAACTGATGGGTCTCGGCCCCTCCACGGTTTTACCCTCGTCGAGCTGCTCGCGGTAATTGCCATCATTGCGACGCTCATCGGCCTCTTGCTGCCGGCGGTGCAGGCGGCCAGAGAATCTGCCCGTCGAACACAGTGCTCGAACAACCTCCGCCAGACAGGGCTGGCCGTCAATCTGCATGCGGAAGCGGTTCGTCGTCTTCCGGCCGGGGGCCGCGGTACGAACTTCTCTACCACTCCACCGGAAACGGTCTCGTCCATGCATTCACTTTTCACCGTGCTTCTGCCCTACCTCGAGCAGCAGGCCATCTACGACTCGATCGATCGCACCATTCCCTACCACGCAAGCCTCGAGAACCTTCTGGCGACACGGCATGTGATCGGCACGTTTCTTTGTCCTTCAGAATCCTGGCGTGGACAAACCGCCGACGAGGAAGGTTTTGGATACACCGACTACGGCGCGACATCATTCGCGACGATCGACCCCGTGAGTGGCACTCCAAATCCCCTGATGCGAGCCTGCGGATCGCTCATTCATGTGCCCCAGCCGATCTCGCGGATCAGCGACGGGCTCAGCAAGACGATGGCCCTTGCCGAAGACGCGGGGCGACACGGCGTCATGCCGATTCAGGAGCACGAGCCGAGCACCGGCAATCCGCGGAAGTTCTGGCGATGGGTGGAGCCCGCGTGCGCCTTTGGCGTGTCATGGCCGGTGAATGCTCACGCGTCGCCCCGCGGTGGCCCTCTTGACTGTCCGTGGTTGACGACCGACTGCGGCCCCAACCAGGAGATCTTCAGCTTCCATGTCGGGGGAGCATATGCCGTGTTCTGTGATAGCCACGTCCGGTTTCTCGACGACACCACCGAGCCTCGTGTCCTGCGAGCGCTCGTAACACGCTCCTCCGGCGACTGACCAAGCCGTACGCGCCGGGGGGGGGGGCCTACTCGTCGCGGCGAGTGCCAGTGTAGAGGCGAGCCAAGATTACTGGCGGCACTCCTACCAGGAATCCGGCGATGCAAAGCTGGTTGACGAGCGTCGTGCGGGCGATGCCCAGGGCATGCCACCGGCGTGCCGATGTCGATACGGCAAGCGACGCGAGTGTAACGCGGCCTTTCCGACGCAGACGACGACACAGCTCAAAATCCTCCATGAGCGGCATGTTTTGAAACCCACCCACGGAATAGAACGTTGCCGCATTCATGAAAAAGCCCTGGTCGCCGTAGGGCAACTGGAGAAGCCGCGATCGGAGGTTCGCTCCCCACTCCACCCACCGGAGCCACGGGCTGCCACCGTCGATCGAAAGGCGAAACCCGCCGGCGATCGAGCCACGATCGAGCGTCGCATGAACCACCTCGGCAAATCCGTCGGGGAGCGTGGTGTCGGCGTGGAGAAACAAAAGCCGATCTCCCGATGCCACGGCGGCGCCGGCGTTCATCTGCCTGGCTCGGCCCGCTCGCGTCGCGATGACACGAGCACCATGGTCGCGGGCGATGGCCACCGTGGCGTCGGTGCTGCCACCGTCCACCACGATGACTTCCAGATCACCTCGATTCACAAGCGGCCGAAGCGTTGCAGGCAGCCGTGCGGCCTCATTCATGGCCGGGATGACGACGGAGATCACTCCTGCCCGCGGCTCGCTCGCCAGGCTCGGTATCGTGCCGCCAAGCCGACGCCAGACGACGAGGTCTTCCGGCTCGTCGATATCCGAGAGCGCCGGCAAGAGCTGCACCCGAAGCCCGAGACGCCTCGCTCGAATACGTGTCTGACGAAGCACCATGTCGGTGCCCCACGCGATCTCCCGAAACAGCTCCGGCTGATGCTGGTTCATTCCGATGAGGTAGTACCCACCATCGAGGGCCGGCCCGATGACCACATCCGCACGCTCGAGTGCGGCAGCCGCTTCGGCGAGCCTGCCCACACTGAGCTCGGGGCAGTCGGTGCCGATTGCCATCACACGGCGGGCCCCCTCCGCAAAAGCCGCGTGAAAGGCGTGAATGAGTCGCTCACCGAGACCGTCGCCCTGCTGCGGTATGATCCGCTGGGCATCGCCCAGAATCGATATCGGCATGTCGCGAGGCTCACCGGCCACACGAATGACGCTGCCAGCATCAGCGGCTCGGCAATACTCACGCACAACCGCAATCGTGCGCTCGACGAGGGCACGGTGCATTGCTGCCGCCCCTTCGCCGCCGAGTGTGGGGATGAGCCGTGTCTTGGCCCGGCCCGGTTCCGGAGGTCGGGTGAAGACGAGCACGCATGTCGGGGGCAGGCGGTACGCACGCACGTCATCTCGATGCGTTCGGACCACCAGGCGGCCTGAGACACCGTTGCTTCCACACACGTGACTCATGGTGTGTGCAGCATCCAGTAGCTGACGGCCGCCATCGCCGCACCCAGGGGCAGTGTCGTCGCCCACGCCATGAGAATCGTACCGATCATGCTCCAGTGCCCCTGCTTGGTGACCGCGCCCATCCCGAAGAGAGCGCCGCAGCTCACATGGGTCGTTGAGACTGGCATCCCAAGCCGACTTGCACCGATCACGATGAGGCTCGTCAGTAGGTTCGCAGTGAATCCTTGGCCATGATTCATCGTGGTGATCCGCTGGCTCATGGTGTCGGCGACCCTTTTGGATCGGAGCAGGCCGCCAATCGCCATGGCCAATCCGACCGTCGCCAGACTCGTCGCGGTGCCAAACCGAGGAACGACGAGCATGAGTGCTGCGATCTTCGGTGTGTCATTGAGACCCCTGGCAAAACTCACCGCGCCGGCGGAAAGCCAGTGGAGACAGTTGACTGTCGTGGCCGCCTCGATGCCGAGCAGGCGGCCGCGATACCGGCTCCGGCATTCGACGGTCTTGCCGACCGCCAGCGACACCTCAGCCGCGCGGCCGTGGATGACCGACATGGCCCCGGCGGGAACCATTTCGAGCACCTCGCTCCCGAGGCAGAGGCATGTGTCGGACTCGATGCCAAACCCGATGCGAATGCGGCGGAGCACCGGGTAGCAGATCACGGCGGCAGTCGCGGCCAGCAGCGGGCTCACGAGCAAGGGCATGAAAAAACTGGTGCCAAGCCGGCTCAGGGAGACGGCTGATCCGGCAGCCCAGCCGGCACCGACAAGCCCGCCAACCATGGCATGCGTGGTCGAGATCGGCAATCCCACCCGCGTTGCCACAAGCACGGTGAGCGCCGCACCCCATCCCACTGCCGCTGCGTAGTCGGCGTGTGCCACGAGCGTTGCATCGACGAGGCCCTTCCCGCTGAACGTCGCGAGGAGCGACGACGCGAGCCACATTGCGGTCAGGGAACCGGCGAAGGTCGTGACGGTGGCCCAGGAGATCGCCTCCCGAAAGCCAGCGAGCCCGCTGCCGACGATGGTCGCAACCCCTTTGGAGTTGTCGTTGGCTCCGTTGGCAAACGCGAGGAGCACGCATGCGACGACAAGAAGCGAGAGTGTCATCGGGCGTGCGCCAGGGAATACCGAATCGCATTCACGGAGCCAGGCTTCCTTGGCAGCTCGATCCGGCGCCGGCGGTGCAGCCGAAGCAGTGTCGGCCGGTGGCAATCCGTCGCGAGGCGAGCTGCATGAGTGTCGAACGATCGACATCACGGATGTGCTTCGCAACGGCGCCAAAGACGGAAAGATCGAGCATCTGATTGAAGTCGCAGTCGAAGAGTCGGCCGGTCCAGTCCACCGACAGCATCGTCCGGCACATCACGCCATCAACGTTTTCGGGGCGAAAGGCATCGACGAGTTTTCGCATGTAGGCGTCGTAGCGACCATGCTGGAGAAGATCATCGAGATAGCGAGCAATCGGCATGTTCGTGATGGCGAACAGGCGCGTAAAGGACACGCCATAGCGATCCATGAGCTCGTGGCGGTAGGTCGCCTCGAGCTTCCGTTCGTCCGGTGGCAGCGACGCCCCCTGCGGGTTGAAGACGAGCGAGAGGCGTAGGTCGTCCTGCAAGCCATAGCCCAAGGCGTTCAGCCGCTCAAGCGCCTCGATCGATTTCCGGAAGACCCCGTCGCCCCGCTGGCGATCGCAGTTGTCCTCGAGATAGCAGGGCAGCGACGCGATGATCTCGACACGGTGCTCGGCCAGAAGCTCAGGCAGGTCTTCGTACCTGGGCGTGAGGAGAATCGTGAGATTGCAGCGATCGATCACTCGACGGCCCGCCCGACTGGCCTCGACGACCATGTGCCGAAAGTGCGGGTTCATCTCAGGCGCCCCGCCGGTGATGTCGAGCGTGGCGATGTCACACTCGATCAGCGCCCGTAGGCAGTGATCCGCCGTCTCACGGCTCATCGCCTCGCGGCGATCGGGGCCGGCATCGACATGGCAGTGATGGCAGGTCTGGTTACAAACCTTGCCGACGTTGACCTGGAGCACGTCGATCCCGTGTGCCCGCAGCGGCGGCAGACCGTGGTTGGCAAGGGTCGCATGAAAGGTCGCAAGCGGCTCGGGCCCGTCGGCCTCGAGGATCTCGACCTGCCTTGCAGGGTCTGCCAAAGGGCTCGCAAGCCGCAGAAGTGATGAAGCGATCATGCCGTTATTGGTCTTTGGACAGTTGGTCCATCTGCTGCCGTCGCATCGCGACGGCGAAATCGGTTCACTCGGCCCGACATGACGACGAGTCATTGCCCGGAGCGCAGCACGCACCCGTTGCTTCCGTTGTCTTCACATAGTCCTGCCCCTTGGTCTCCCGCGGATCGCGGTGGGCGGCCCGACGGCAGTTGAAGGCCGCAGCGGCATCCAAGGGGATCAGATCCCGAGGCTCGATCATGTCGAACGATCCGGCGTAGGGCGGCCGCCCAAGCAACTGAAACGTCTTGTCGCACACGGCCATGCGTTCGCCACGGCGGTAGACATGCCCGTCGTCGTCTTCGATCTGCTTGAATGGACCACGGTAGATGACCGCCTGATTCCGCTCGAGGCATGGCCCCTGCTTTCCCTTGTGGGCGAGCACCGTGATCGAGCGAAACTCGATGCCTTGCACGGTCTGCCAAGGCTCCCGCTGACCCTTCACGATCTCGATGCCGTGAAACCCGGCCGCCTCAAAGGCCTCAAGGAATCGGTCCTCACGGAACGCGCCCGAGAGGCAGCCTGACCAGAGGGCAGGGTCGCGCTGAAGGCTCTCGGGGACGTCTTCGTCGGCCACGATGTCACTGATCGCGGCCCTTCCGCCCCGGCGAAGGACCCGAAACACCTCGGCGAAGAGCTGCTCGCGGTCGCGTGGCTGTACGAGATTCAGGACGCAGTTCGACACGACACAATCGACGGTCGCGTCAGGGATCAGCGGATGGTCGTGACGAATTCGATCTTCGATCGCCCGCAGGGCCAGCCAGTCGGAGGCATCTTCGACGGGCCGCGCCTCGAGCTCGACGGACAGGCGATCGAGGTCGAGCCGGAGGTCTTGGATGAGGCCGTTTCGAAAGTCGACGTTGGCGAAGCCGAGCCGCTCGGCGACGGCATCGCGGTAGCTCCGCGACAGGGCGAGCATGTCAGGATTGCAATCGACGCCAATCACCCTCCCGGTGGCCCCGACGACTTGCGCCATCATGAAGCAGAGCTTGCCAGCCCCGGCACCGAGATCGACGACCGTGTCCCCTTCCTTCACGTACGGCGTGGGATCACCGCAGCCGTAGTCCTTGGCGAGCACCTCCTCGGGAATGACCGAAAGCAGGTCGGCCGAATAGGCCACCGGGCAGCAGAGCGCCTCCTCACGGGCGCGGGCCGCCGCCGAGTAGCGGTTGGCCACGGCCTCCTCAAAACCCACAGACCCTGAATTCCCCTTGGGTGTCATGCCTTACGTGCCTCCGTTCGTGTTGGGCGATGAAGTATCGGGAGCGAAGAAGTTTAGCGGCAATCCGGCCGCGACTCTGTGAACTTCCCCACACAGCCCCGAGTCCGCGTCGCCCGGCGACGCATGGGGTCTCCCGCGGAGACTTGCCACGATGGCAAGCCAGAGAAACCACGGGCCGAATTCGATCCACGGGATCACGAAGTCGAAGAACTGGCTCCCGTTGTATGCGGTGCCACATACGCCCGCTTCGGGATACCTGGAGACCAACCAGAAGCGGAGATACGAGAGGAAGAGGAGGCCCGATACGGCTCGCCAAGCCCAGCCTCGGGCAAATGGAAGCAGCGGCAGCGCCCAGGTCCAGTACCAGGGGTTTTGGGTGGGCGCGAGAAGCCAGAACCAGGCGATCGTGAGAAATGCTGCCTCGAGGCACTGCGGGAGTGTCGGGTCTCGCGCGACGCGGACCAGAAGCCCGATCAGGATCAGCAGAAACAAAACGCTCGTCAGGCCGCGGGCAGCCCAGAAGGCCGCGCGGTCGGTGGTGACGCCGAGGAACGACGCAGGTGGATCGATCGCCGTTCGGCGGCATCCATTTGGCACGACCGCAAACCATGCCGGCGGTGTTGGTGCCTCGGGATCAGCCGGCCGGAGATTCTCGAACACGACCATGAACACAAGGTCGTTGATCTCCCAGCGACTCACGAATGCAGCGAGGCCCATGGTCGTGCCAGAGGGATCAGTCGCGACGGAAGCGTCATCGCCGGATGACGGCCACGCCATCGGCGCGAGGCAGCATGCTGCCGTGAGAAGAGTCGCCGCGGCGGTGAATGCGGCCCGGCGCATCCCACCGTGACATGCGTTCATGACAGCGACAAGCGGCACGAGAATTATGGGATAGATCTTGGCTCCGACCGCCAGCCCCAAGAGGACGGCGGAGGACAAAAGCACGGCCAAGGACTGGCTGGCTCGGGACGCCTCGGCTCCTTGTCGACGCCACATCCGAGTTGCCAGGCAGAGTGACGCGGTCGTCAGGCACACTGCGATACTGTCGAGATGGCCGCTGTTGGCAATCTCCTTGATCACGAGTGGGCACCATCCATACAGGATCGCCAGGCCAACCGGCTTCCCTGCCAAGCGAAGAAGCCAGAGCACCAGGCCGAGCGTGGCCATGTCGAAGACCAGGAGAACGCTCTTCATGATCGTGACCCGCATGAAGGCCGAAGCGTCTGGCGGCATGAGCATCACCGCGGCCGCAAAGACGGTCTGACTCACGGGCGGGTAGATCGTCGTGAGCTCTGGGAAATGAACCCGGCGGATGACGTCGGCAAGCCCAGGGTCATGCTTCAGAAGCTGTAGGAGCCGCATGAGCTCGGGAGCCGCCTGCGCATCCGCGGCCGCCGCGTCGTCAAGGGCCGCTAGGATCACGGCGGGTGGATATCGGTAGGGGCTGATCCCGTGTGCCGCCACTTCGCCGTCCCAGATGTAGCGATAGATATCCAGCTCTTGGATCGGGGGCGTGAAGAGAAGGAGCACGCGGAAGGCGACCGCGACCGTGAGAATCGTCCTTGTGAGCCACCGACGCTCACCGAGCCGGACGGCAACGGCCGCTGACGCGATCGCGCAGGCAAAGCACACGCCAAAGAGCACGAGCACGCTGAGAAGCGGGCGGTCTTCGACGCTCGCTTCGTACGTAAATACCGGGCTGAGCCACGCGATGACCGCGTAGCACACGGCCTGGAATGCCACGAGGCCCGCGAGGATTCTCCAAAGACGACCGGCGTCGGCTCTGGCTTCCTGGAGGGTGTTCACGCCATCGTCGCTCGTCGCCGCCATCGCCGGGTCTTCCAGGCGTACCGGGCAATCGTGGCAAGAATTTTCGTGCCGGCCTTGATCGTGCCGATGACGGTGCCGCTGATCTTGCTTGTGCCGATGCGGCAGCGGTAAGGGACAGGTATCTCGAGGATGCGAAGGCCAGCGATGACCGCCTTGATCTGCATCTCGACGGTCCATCCGTAGTTCGTATCTTCCATGCCGAGCTTTTGGAGCGCGTCGGACCGAATGGCGCGAAACGGCCCCAGGTCGCGAAACGACACGCCCCACAGCAGTCGCATCAGGAAGCAGGCCAGGTGGTTGCCGTAGACGCTTTGCGGCGGCATCGCGCCCGGCTCGCGAAGGTCGGCGGTTCGGGCGCCGAGCACGAGGTCGGCGCGGCCAGCCATCACAGGCTCCACCATTCGCGAAAGCCAGTCTGGATGATCGGCATAGTCGCCATCGAGGAAGACGATGACAGCCGGCTCGCCATGGGTCGCATCAGCCCACGGCGACAGGGCCCTGATGCCCGCAAGGCACGCCGAACCATAGCCGCGGCGGGGCTCGTCTACAACCGTCGCACCAGCCTCCCGCGCGACACGTGCCGTGGCATCGGTTGAGGCGTTATCGACGACGACCACGCGACCGACATCGGGGAGATCCCGAAGCACGAGCGGGAGCGATGCCTCCTCGTTGTACGCGGGAATGATCACACCGACGCGATCGAGCCAAACGGCCTCGGTTGGCCTCGCTTGACCATTCATCGCGTGGGCGACGTTCATGGCCGCTGTCCAGTGAATGCCGAGGGAGATCTCGCTGCTGGCGGGATTGTCGGATAGCTTCCGCTCATGAGCGGACGGTCGGCGCCGGGGAACCCCATAATCCGGCCAAAGACCCACCCGACGGCCGCGGGGGGCTCGGCATAAGGTTGGTCCGAGGCAGCCTGGGTCGCAACGGAGGGAGAAGCCGCACCTTCATGTGACCTGCGAGATGCCACGGTCCGTGCAAAGGCGAGTCCGACCACGACCACGATCGCCACAATGAGAAATCTCATGGCTTCCTCCTAGCGGCTGCCGGACCCTTGGTATGACGGCGGCGAAGCACGCATTCCCGAACCCTGCGGCATCGCCGGTGCAGGGACGGTTGACGGCGCGGCATACGTCGGAGCACCTGCCTGGAATGGATCACCGGAGCCCGGTACCGGGCAGGAACCTCCGTGGCATGCCGATGACTCGCTGTTTCGCATGTGCGAGCAACCGACTACGCCGAACACAGTCACCGTCCCGAGTGCCATCACCATCGCAAGTGTTTTCATCGCGCCCTCTTGTCGTTGATGCCCCAGTCGTAGTCGAGATAGCTCACGCGGGCCTTCCCGCTCTCTGCGAGCTGCCGGGCCGCAGCGTCGGGAAGATAGGTCGCCACGCGGCGGATTTGTTCGGCCTGGTTGGCGCCGAAATCCTCAGCGAACCAGCTAAGGATCGGGGATACCGCGATCGTGCCCTTGGCCGCGTCGTACTGAAACTTCGTCGGGTCGGCGAAGAAAGACTGGGTGTTCACCGTGAGCTGCTTGTCGAGCCGGTCGGCCACATAAGCCTCGTTGAGCAGACGCGGGCAGCCGATCGAAGCACAGACGATCGCGAAGTGGATCCGAGGTTCTCCCATTTTCCGGAGAATCTCGTGCTCGATCTGCTCGAGCGAAAACTGCTTTCCATCGACGGCAAGCTGGAGATCCTTCCAGATGTTGTAGCCAAAGAGTTTTGCCGTGTGGTTGCGGATACTGGTGGTGGGATATTCGCGGAGAATGCCTCGGGCGGTGACTGCGTTGTAGGCATTGATCCAGTAGGCAAGCTGGCCTTCGCGGCTCGCGGGCTTGGAAAGACTGGCCTGCGACAGGTGAGCGAGATAGGCGTCGAGCGCCTGCTGATCGGCTGCCGTGGCCTTCCACGTGGCGTAGTCCACCATACCGTTGGCATCGACATACTTGGCAAGCAACGCGTTCCATGTCGCATGGTCGATTTGGTCGATGGAGAGCCGCTGGTTGGCCGGCACGTTCGCGCCAACGGGGATCACCGGGCTTGCCAATACGGGCATGGCCGTCGAGTTCATGAAGGCGGAGACAAGGACCATCCCGGCAAGCAAGGTGCGTCGTTTGGGAGACATGCGGCGATTCCTTTCGGCTGACGAGCGACGATGAGGGGCTGGCGGGGCGAGGGAGTCATCCATGACACGATCCCTCTGCACAAGCTATATCGACAAACAGGCTCGACAGGTCTGTGAAGTCAGGCACACTTTGCCGCCATGGCGGGCCGGCGAGCGTGACGTGGCTCACAGACCGAACCGCCATGGATGGGCAATACTCCTCCAGCGATTGGTGATCGAGACCCACGCGAAGGAAACGCATGTCAGAAATCCCAAGGGATTGGCCCGAGATTCAGCCGTTTGACGGGCACAACCAAGAACTTCTCGGGCACGTTCACCCGCAGGAGTGGGTCAATCCAGTGCCGTCTGGTCGGTACAACCTCGTCGTGGTCGGGGGTGGCACCGCGGGGCTCGTGACGGCGGCTGGCGCGGCCGGGATGGGGGCGAAGGTAGCGCTCGTCGAGCGACGGCTCATGGGGGGCGACTGCCTCAACATCGGCTGCGTGCCTTCCAAGGCGCTGATTCGGGCGGCGCGTGCCGCGGCCGAGGTCCGCGATGCAGGGGTGTTCGGCGTGAAGGTGCCCGCGGGGACGCACGTCGATTTTCCGGCGGTCATGGAACGGATGCGACGGCTTCGCGCGGGGATCAGTTCGCACGATTCCGCGGCTCGCTTTCGCAGCCTTGGCATCGATGTCTATCTTGGGGGCGGTCGCTTCACCGGCGCTGACACGATCGAGGTCGAGGGTCACACGCTTCGGTTTGCGCGGGCCTGCATCGCCACCGGTGCCCGCGCCAAGGCCCCCCCGATCTTGGGGCTTGCGGCTGCGGGATACCTCACCAACGAAACCGTCTTCAGCCTCACGGAGCTTCCTCGCCGATTGGCCGTGATTGGGGCAGGGCCCATCGGCTGCGAGCTCGCCCAGGCTTTCGCGCGCTTCAGGAGCGAGGTGTTTCTCATCGAGGCGATGCACGGCGTCATGCCCAACGAGAGCCCGCGGGCATCGGAGGTCGTTCGGCGGGCGCTTCTGGCCGATGGCATTCGGCTCCTGTGCTGCGGCACGGCGCTCGCGATCGACACGACACCGAGCGGCAAGCGGCTTCAGGTCGATTCGCATGGTGAACACCACGACCTGACGGTGGATGAGATTCTCGTGGGTGCCGGGCGTGCGCCGAATGTGGAGGGACTCGATCTCGAGGCGGCCGGTGTCGCTTACGACCGCAGTGGCGTCACGGTCGACGACTGCCTGCGGACGACGAACCGAAACATCTTTGCCGCGGGCGACATCTGCTCCCGGTACAAGTTCACGCATGCGGCCGACGCGATGGCGAGGATCGTGATTCAAAACGCCCTGTTCTTCGGCCGCAAACGGGCCAGTTCACTCGTGATACCGTGGTGTACCTACACGGACCCCGAGGTCGCCCATGTCGGCATCACGCTCCGTGAGGCCGACGAGCGAGGCATCGCGATCGACACCGTGACGATCGAGCTGGCCCGCGTCGATCGTGCCATCCTCGATGGCGGGACCGAAGGCTTCTTGGATGTCCACGTCCGCAAGGGCACCGACCGGATTCTCGGCGGCACGCTGGTCTCGCGACATGCCGGCGAATCGATTTCAGAGATCACGCTGGCGATGACTGCGGGGATCGGTCTCGGGAAGCTCGCCAGTGTCATCCATCCGTATCCCACCCAGGCCGAGATCATCAAGAAGGCGGGCGATGCGTTCAATCGCACGCGGCTCACTCCCCGGATCAAGCGGCTCTTCGAAACCGTCCTCCGCTGGCGCCGCTGAACGCGGTTGCAAGTCAGGGGCAAGGTCCATTGTCACGAGGAGACCCGCAACTGCATCGGGGCACGCTCGTTCAAGGGAATAGAGCGTCAGGAGCATTCTCATGGCATCGGCCGACCATCGTGTTTCTGCCCGTGTCATTCTCGCCACTCTTGGCGTCGTCATGGGCTTTGCTCACCAGGAAGCCGAGGCGCAGAGCCGACGGTCACGGGAGGCGGGCGGCCGCCCTGCCATCAGCCAAGGCATGCTGGAGAACGGCGACGTTGCACCAGACTTCGCCCTCGCGACGCCTGATGGCACCAAGACCGTTTCCTTTTCGCAGCTTCGCGGCAAGCCGGTCGTCCTCGTGTTCGGAAGCTGCACGTGCCCACCGTTCGTCAGCAGCACGTCACTTATCTCGCCGCTGAGCAAAGAGTACGGCGACCGCGTGCATTTTCTCATGGTCTACATCCGCGAGGCGCATCCGATCGGAGGGCGTGAGATCCGCGGGAACCAGTTTCAGGTTGCACCGCCGAAGACCCATGAAGAAAAGTGCCGCATCGCGTCAGCCTTCGCCGATCGCATCGACGTGGCAATGCCGATCGTGGTTGACGGAATCGATGACGAGGTGGCGAAGGTTTACTCGCCCTGGCCCAACAGGCTCATCGTGATCGATGCGGAAGGTGTGATCATCGACAAAGGAACAGCAGGGCCTGGGGGTACCCGCGAAAGCGCCAAACGGCTGCCCGAGACGCTCAACCAACTGCTCGCGAAGTGAGAACGCACTCGTCGACGCGGCACGAGGCTGGCGAACGACAAGAACGGGGTTGCCGATCCGTTTCTGGACCGTCAACCCCGCCTCGTCAACGGCTTATTTCGCCATCGCCTTGCACGTGGCCTGGCACTTCGTGCAGGCCTCCGCGCACTTCTTGCAGCACGGCATGTCGCCACACTTCAGGCACTCGGCCGCGCACGCCTCGCATGCTTTCGCACACAATCCGCACATCTGGCCCGACAGCGGAGCCTCGTACTGCATCAGCGCCACGCAGGCACGACAGGTTTCGAGGCACGTCAAGCAGTGCTTTTCACAGTGAGGGCAGTCACACGTGACCAAGCACTCCCGACACGCTTGCAAGCACTCGTTGCAGGCCGCGATGCACTTCTCCTTGTTCGCCGGATCAAGCTTCGTCTCCGAGGCCTTGGCCGATGCCGAGAAGGAAAGAAGGCCCGCGAGCAGAACCACACACGACGAAACCGACATGATGAAACGAATCATTGAGTCACCTCATTGATGGGAAGGCACGAAGCACACGCTTCGCACCAGGAATTGAATCGAGCGATGCCGTCACAACGCGTGGCGGCATACGAGACCACCGCTCACGATTCAATTCCGCCACACGCCGTAGAGAACCCGCACGGGCCGAGAGGGAATGAGTGACGACACCCGCTCGTGTTTCGTCAGGATGCCACCACTTTGGTGTTCCCGCACATCGTCGTGGCTCGGGGTCGATGCGCCGGCAAAGCCGTGGCCAAAGGAATCGGGATGAACGGAATGGCGATCATCTTGTCCCGCTACCGTCTCTTTGGGCTCAGCCCAGCACCGGCAAGGTTGCGTGCCTGTGCAGCCGTCATCAACACAGATGCCGGGGGGCAACGCTGGAGCCGACGCTGCACAACAGGGCAGGGTGGTGCTCTTTGCCGCGATCTTCGCGCAACAGCACGAGGCATGCGACGGACAGGGTGCCTGCTGCGCTCCGCAGTGCGCCGGACACGGCCCCCGCTCACAGCAATCGCACGCTCCCGCAGCGAGAATAGGAGCGAGCGTGAAGAGGATGCCATGC
This sequence comes from Pirellulales bacterium, assembly GCA_041746715.1. Lineage (GTDB taxonomy): Bacteria > Planctomycetota > Planctomycetia > Pirellulales > UBA1268 > QWPN01. The sequence goes on from JBGTGN010000080.1 coordinate 22,346, forward strand.
ATCCATCGCACGACACACGAAGTCATGAGTCTCTTCATGCCGAACTACATTCCTGGCCTTTCACACGGACACATCAACAGCCGTCCAAAGCGTCACACGAAAGGCTACCACATCGACCTTGTCGAGACTACGAACCCGGCGGTCACCATCGTGCATCAATCCAATGTGTCGACGGATCGACAGTGGACTCGATTGCTTCACACGGTTGCCTGTCAGCGACGGCTCGAGCCTGAAGCAGAAGGAGGTGGAGCGGCGGGACGACTCGAGCTTCCGCGGGCACCAGCCGGTGGTGCCGCTTGCGGGCGAGTAGCCCCCGTCGCTTCGTACTTGGCGGGATTCGCCAGGAACTCACGCTGCTGGTCGGGTGACGGGAACTGATACCGCAGGCCCTTGTGAACCGTCGTGATCTCAGGCCGGCCAGGCATCGCCTGCCCCATGCCGACGGCGCACACGACACAGTTCCCGCCGTAGGCCAGGTCGGCATTCACAAAAGACGCCGGGCTGGCTGCAAACATCGCTCGCGCGTCGGGAGTCGAGAAGATATACAGCCGTTCGCCTTGCACGCTAGCGTGCTGGACACTTCCCGGAACACGCTGGCCGTGCTGGGCATAGGCCACGACGCAGTCGCCGCCAAGCACGGGAACATACCGGGCGGGATCGGCGGCAAACGCCTGACGCTCCGCATCGTTGACGAAGGCGTAGGTCTTGCCATCAAACGTGGCGATCAAGCTCGGGTCGCCTTTTGACCAGGCTCCACTCGAATGAAGCGACACGGGGCTATAGCCACTGAGGGCAAGTGCCTGCGCCGGGGGGGCAGGCGCCGGTGGACGAGCGCCCGATCCACCAGCGGGTGGCCGTTGCCCGGAGTCTCTCGGTGGGCTTGATGGCCGACTCCCGCTCTGGGCGAGGGCGTCCGTGGCGGCGAGCAGTGCTACGGAAACACCCAACCCCCAGGTGACACGGCGAAGAGAACTTGCAGGCATGAGAAGCTCCTTGTGGTCGAGATGGAAAGCAATGAGCAGTGGAGGATCAGTGGAAAACAATGGCCTCGGCGCGTTGAGGGGTCGATCGTTCGAGGAGCTTTCCGAGCTTGGTGGGCGGCATGTACCCTTCGGCCGAATCGATCACCTTGCCCTGTGGCGTGAAGATCAAGGTCGTGGGAAAGCCACGGATCCGAAGCGCCTCCACCACTTCTGGCTCACGATCTGCGTCGAGACGAAGCGGGACGAACGTGCTGCTTACCTGTGCGATGACCGCAGCATCGCTCCATGTCTGGGCCTCCATCTTCTTGCAGAAGTGACAATCAGCCGACGTGACGAATGCCAAAATGGGGGCGTTGACTTGTCGGGCCGCCGTCAGAGCTTCGGCAGACGAGTGAATCCAGGGAATCCCTCGGGGCAGGCCTGACTGCGCAATCGCGGTCACGGCAGTCAGGAGAGTCAGGGCGATGGTGGCGATCGTCTGGCGGCAGGGTTTCATCGGAGTGGCATCCTTTGCGTGAAGTGAAGGGCATCCATTGCCCGGAAAACCAAGAAACCGACTTCGGCTTCACTCTCTCTGACGGTCATGCAGGCTGTTCCTTACACGCAATTTTTTTCGGCGACGGGTAAGCGGGAATTACCCCCCCGCGAGGCGCCGCCTGACGGCCGCCTCGATCCGAGCCCGGGCATCGCCGGAAAGCCTGGCGGGTTCGCCCGATGCATCGTGGGCGAGCGGGCCAGAGCCGTGCCGCATGGCCTGTCGCAGCCCTTGCAGCATGCGAGAAAAGCCGGAGCAGAGCCGGCACATCGAGAGATGAAGCCAGACCTCGATCCGCTGACCGAGCGTCAGTTTGCGGTCCATCGACTCCGAGAGAAGCCGGCCAATCTCTTCGCAGCTCCGCATCATCACGGAAGCTCCAATGGGTCAAGGTAGCCCTTCAGGCACTGTGTCAGCCCCGCCCTGGCACGGTGAAGAAGCACCCAGAGATTGGACGAGGAAATGTTCAAATCCTTACAGATTGTTTCCCCAGGAATTCTGTCGAGCTCCCGCAGCATGAAAACCGCGGCCTGCCGCTTGGGAAGCAGGTCGACACAGCGCCGAAACGCCGCCCAGAATTCGGCCCGCTCGGCGTCTGCCGATGGCTGAGCGTCAGCGAGCTTCCGATCGTTCCTCCAGTTGCAGCTCGCATCGACCATCGCATCAGCCGGGTCGGCGGCAACCGGCGTGTCGCTTGCGGCATCCGGCCGTTGCCAGCGGCGCACGCAGTCGATGACTTTCCGTTTGCAAATCCCCATGAGCCAGGCCCCCTCGGCCCCGGTGCCGGCATATTGATGAGCCGACTGGAGCGCCGCGAGGAAGGTCTCCTGGACGACTTCCTCCGCTGCCTCTGGGTTGCGGAGCCTGGTCACGGCATAGCGGTAAAGCCGATCTCCGTGCCGCTCCAACCACGCAGCGGGATCAGTCGCCGGGTGTGTGACGTGGCCGTCTTCCGTCACGTGCTCATCCTCCTGTGCCTTATCATGTCAACGCGGCATGTCTCCGGCGCTGCGGGTAATGAGGGCGCGGTACACAGTCGCAGTCGTGTCTTCCGTCAGAAACTGCGTCGATCCGTCCCCCATCGTCACATGGGCGCCGCCCGGGTGGTGGCTGAACGTCTCGTCGAACGGACCACAGTTGTTCTTGGACCACGGGCAATCGGAAGGGCCACCGGCCGGATTCGAGCTGTTGTTGATGAGCTTGGAAACTCCATAGGCGTTGTCGGGTTCCGCCCACCGCCAAAACCGTCGCTTCTGTCCGTCCACCGGATCCACGTAGACATGCTCAGCCTGCATGCGCTCATCGCGGCCCGTATCTTCGCCGAAAAAAATGGTGTTTGACATGCCGTCGGTGATCTCGGATACCTTGGCTCCACCGGCAACCAGCGCCCCTTCTGCCCGCAGTTGCTTGTTGCGAAGCCCCGTGATCGGATCGATGTCGACGTAGTAGATCGGGCCGTAGTCGGCGTACCCGTAACCTTCACTGTCGACCGTAGCCGACCTCCACGACGCCGTCGGACAGAGAAGCTCGGGAATCGAGACCCGTGTCGCCTCGGCATTTTGCTGGTTCTCATTGTGGGCATGGGCAAGGTCGATTCTGGCGTAGAGGTTCGACTGCTCTGCGTACGGCAGCATCATCGTGAAGACCGAGTGGACATCAAAGGTCGTTGATGGCGGCGTCGTGGAGAAATCCGTGCCCTGGCCGCCCGATGGAAGTCGGCGCTTGGCCGACTCATAGCCAAGCGCCGCAAGGCCGAGTTGTCGGGAATTGTTTGCGCACACGGTCCGTCGCGCCGCCTCACGAGCCGATTGCACTGCGGGCAACAACAATCCGATGAGCGTCCCGATGATCGCGATGACGACAAGAAGCTCCACGAGCGTAAAACCATGTTTTCGAAATCTATCTGCTGACACCTGAACCATGACGAAGCGGCTCCGTTGCTTTGCTATAAGAGGGGGGTGTGTGAACACCAAGGCCGTCTGCGTGATCCGTCACGCCCATGTCTGTCATGACGGATGTGGCGAAAAATCCTTACACGGGAGGTTGCGACGAGACCGGGATTCCGATCGTCATGGCTTCGTGACCGGCGGCAGGCTCGGCGCAGTAGGTTCCCATGAGAAAATCCCACCAGGGCAGATTGAAACCGTAGTTGCTGTCTGCTTCCGCCCGGGTCGTCGAGTGGTGAACCCGGTGCATGTCGGGCGTCACGACAAACCATCGCAGGAGCCGGTCCATTTGGCGAGGGATGGCGAGGTTGCCATGGTTGAACATCGACGAGGCGTTGAGGAGCACCTCGAAGATGAGCACGGCCAACGGTGGCGGCGCGAGAGCCACGATCACGCCCAGCTTCAGAAGGGCAGACAGCAGAATCTCGAGTGTGTGAAACCGAACGCCCGTGGTGACATCGAAATCACGATCGGCATGATGAAGGCGGTGCAACCGCCACAGCGCGGGCACCGCATGAAACAGCACATGCTGAAGATAGATGGCGAGGTCGAGCAGGATGACGCCGACTGCCACCTTCACCCAGGAGGGCCAGGCAGCCTGCGAAATCAGGCCAAGACCGGCCGATGTGGTCATCTCGGCGGTGGCCACGGCCGTGATCGGGATGAGCAGCCGAACCGCCACGGCATTGACCGCCACGAGGCCGAGGTTCAACGGCCAGCGGCGGCGACCGATCGTGAGCCTCCGACGGGGGGCACACCATTCCGCCACCGCGACTGCAACCAACACGGCCACGAAGCAGGTGAGCCGAACCGCCATCTCGTTGTGTGATGTCACCATGAGGCACCCATGATGCATCACCATACCGTGGGGACTGTGTATGGATTCTCACAGTTGGCTTGAGCGGTCTGCCATATTCTTCTTTTCGTGTCTTCCACACCGCTCACCTTTTGGCATCCACGAGGTTTTTGATGACAAGCATCTCGAGCATGACACGCCGAATGGCCCTGGCAGCGCTGCTCATTGCCGCGGCGACATCGCCCACTTCAGCCAAGGGGGTACCCAAGAACGGAGATGCGATTCCCGAGGCAACCCTTCGCGATGAGGAAGGCCGGGAGGTGTCGCTTCGCTCGCTGGTAGACGGCAAGCCGACCGTTCTCGTGTTCTACCGCGGCGGCTGGTGCCCGTTCTGTACGCAGCACCTGAAGGAGCTCGCCGGAATCGTCAAGCCGCTCGAGGACGCGGGCGTTCAGGTCCTGGCCATCAGCATGGACCGGCCGGAGAAGCTCGTGGCCACGCCGGGACGTGATGCACTTGGCTACCGCCTTTTCTCCGACAGCGATGCCGCTTCCGCCAAGGCGTTTGGGATCGATTTCATCGTCGATGACGCCACGGTCGAGAAGTATAAGGGTTATGGAATCGATCTTGATGGTGCCTCGGGCCGCGACCACCACATTCTTCCCCATCCGGCAGTATTCGTCTGCGATGCCACCGGCACGCTGCGGCTTGTCGAGGTCAATCCTGACTACAAGGTGCGGGTACCGGCGGCCACGATCCTCAAGGCAGCACTCGACGCGGCAAAGCCGGCCTCGTGAGGACAGCGATGTCGCTGTTCGCGTGAACTACAATCAGCCCTGGAAATTCAACTGATGCGGGCCGATACACGTCAAAGGAAGTCGGAGTGAGCAGGACGCCACAACCCACCAACCACTGATACCTAAGAAAAAGCGGCACAGGGGTTTTCCCCATGCCGCTTTTCTTTTTTCTTCCGGCTCTCCACTCAACCAGCCCACGCACGGCACGCAGACCGATATCCACATCCAGCACACGCCATAGCTGAGGGAGCCGGATAGAACACGCCAGACTCGATCGCCCGCCAAACCCGCTCCGCTCCTACCAACACCCGCTTCACGCTCCCGGGCTCAACCTCGCGAACATGCTCCTCGATGACCGGCTCCTTGGTCTTCGTGAGCACCAGGAACCGCGTGGCTACTTTCTTTCCCGGTGCAAGTTCCGAGGCCAGCTTCGCATAGAGCAGCAGTTGTTCGCCCGAGTCTTCAACCTGCTCATCGCTCCATTTACCCCGTGAAGTCTTGATGTCCGTTACCGTGAGCGTGTCGTCGTCTTCGGTGAGCAGGTCCACGCGGCCATACAGATCCGGCATGCCTTCGACCAGCACGCCACGGATCTCTTCTTCGACACCCAGCACTCGGCCATTCACAGCAGCTACAGGGCTCGCGATGAAGGCCCTGAGCATTCGTGCGGCCAGGTCATCGAGCGTGCTTCGGGTGTCCTTGCTCCCGAACTGAATCGCGTCAGGATCGTGTGGTAGCCAAGCCGACCGATACGCGAACAGGAGCTTGTCGACATCGGGCATTGGGTCGCCAGCAAGTATCGCCTGAAAATGCTCCTCAATGGCTGAATGAATCCCGCTGCCGAACACGAGCGCACTGGACACGGATTCTTCGGGCAGGCCATCGACGTATCGGAACCTGTATTTGAGAGGGCAGGTCCGGAACGTCGAAAGGGCGGACCAGCTCACGTAGTCTCGACCGGTGAGTTTCTTGGCGATCTCGTTGGCTGGGTTCGTGGGCGTAGGCGGGTAAACCGGTAGAAGGTCAGCACCGGCAATCATCGAGCACCCCCATTCATCGCGGCATACGAGCCGGTGCCGTTCTCAGAGTGCCCGTTCGTGGGTGTGGTGGTGGGTTCGTCGCTCTTGAGTTCGTCGATGAGAACGCTGGCCTGACGAATCCCGAGTTCGTCCGCGGTGCCAAGGCCGTAGCGTTCTCGAAGCAAGCTCACGAGATCGATACGGCGGCGAGCACAGATAGCCCGAATAGCTTTGACCTGAGACGCGGTTGCTGGTCGAGGGCTGGGCGGGTTCGAGAAGCGGGCGGGCGTGGTAGTGGTCCCGTTCGTGATTCGGGCACCAGCGATCATGGGACTCGTGCGGATCTCGGTGACTTCGTCGTGGGTGGCCTGCTGGGATGCGCGAGAAGGCCCCTGGCTGCGCGTCTGAAGCCCGTTTGTGCGCTGGGGCTGTTCTGGGGCGCCTTGGTTGCAATCGGCCGTTCTGCGCGCTGGCTCGTCATGGTCGAGTAGCCGGGTGATCTGGTCGGCTACGGCTTGCTCGCACGACTGATACGCGCGCTGGACGACGATCTGAAAACCTTCGGCGTCATTGAGCAGCGTGGAGTCGAGTTCTGCTTCGATATGACACGAGGCTGAAGCGCTGGAGAAATTGGGGAGGCCGACTTTTCTGGAAATGCCCGCGTGAAGCTTGAGCATGGGTTAGTTCCTGTGGGTGGTGATGAATGTGGTTTTTGCCGGGATTTCACGGTGGTTTGGAAATTCAGGCCACCGTGAGGGGTAGCCGTTCCGTAGATATCAACGGAAAAAGCGACCGGGGTGAGCGTGGGCGGGAGGATGGTGGCGGCGAAAACGCCTCCGCCATCCAGGTGCCCGTCATTGATAGGAATTGGGAGAGGCGACGGGGGGAGTGGGTACCGGCTACTCGCTAACTGCTTGCTTGTGTGCCCGTGTGTGTGTGCGTAAGCACGCAAACACGCGCTTATGGGATCCTTATGGGATGGGTGTCACCGGTGACACCAGTAAATGACTCGTTTTGACACCCTACTTTGTCAGGAATGACACCCTACTTCCGTGTTTGTTGGGTTTGGTTGCTGGCCTGAATGCCGGTCGAGACACAACGCGCGGTAGCCGTCTCCCAGATATCAATGGAAACAGCGACGGGCGTGGGTGCAGTGAGCCTTGGGCAGCTCAACCGCATTCCACGCCCGTCACTTGTGGGTCGCTGGGTTCTTCTGGCTATCCGGTCAGCAGGTCACGCCGCTCGGGCCAACTGCTGCTTCTCGGCGGCGATCTCCGTGACCGTGCTCTTGGCTCGCTTCTTCTTGCGGGCGTTGAGCGTGCTGTTGAAGAACGGCTCGCGACAACCGGAGAGCACCGCGTCCCAATCGACCGTGCCCGTTTCAGGGAGGTCGATCAGGTCGAAGAGGCAGTCCGGATCGTGGTCTGGCCGCGCGTCGTCAGGGCCCGCGAGGGAGAACCCGTGACGGCGGATCTCGTGGGAATCCTCGCCGGTCTTCTTGGACACGGCATCGATCAGTTCGACGTAGCTCATGACAGAGAATCTCCTGGGAAAAGGGAACACGGACAGGGAAAACGCCCGGCAGCCAGAGGGGCAGACGGGGAGACACAAAGGCCACTCGTGGGAAACATGCCCTACGTGGCAAATGCAAGGATTACGATTCTGTCGGCGACGATAGCGAATAAGCTGTTTGCTTCTTCCAGCGATCGCTCCAACCACAAACACAGGCTAATCTGATGACCGGCAAACACGTCACCCCAGCTGCTGATCTCGATGCGTTTCATTGCCCTCTGTGCGGCACATACGCAAAACAACAGTGGTTCCGGCTAGATATAAGTGCAAGGAACACCAACTATCAAAACATTGTCGATCGTAATGCCGAATTTCAAGGATCGCACTGCTCGCGATGTGAGCAAATGGCGGTCTGGTTCAAGAAGCAGATGGTCTATCCAATCACCTCGGGGGCACCGCACGCAAACGGCGATCTGCCCGACCTCGTGAAGAAGGACTATCGCGAGGCGGATGCGATTGCTCAGTTGTCACCAAGGGGGGCCGGTGCCTTGCTTCGGCTCGCAATACAACGCATCTGCAAACACCTGGGACAGCCTGGCAAAGACCTGAACAAGGACATCGCTGCTCTTGTCGCTAACGGTCTGCCGAAGAAGGTACAGGAGGCGCTCGACACTGTTCGTGTGATTGGCAATAACTGCGTGCACCCTGGGCAAATGACAGACTTCGACAGTCCGGATGTAGTTCGGTCTCTGTTCGCGTTGGTGAATTTCATCGCGGAAAAAACAATATCCGATCCCAAGGCGGTAGAAACAATCTACGAATCACTGCCTGGTACCGCACGCGAGGCCATCAAGAGACGGGACAATACCTGACCATCAACCAGGCTCTTTCCGCCGCCAGTGCCTCCGACCGACTCCCACACGGCCCCAGCACCGGCCCACCGACAGGCCCCATATCAGCGAGCCAGTTGCCGTCTTGATCGGGCTCCACATGGCTCGCTCGGGTGATCTTCAATGCCCCGATCTCCCGTAGGTCTATCCCCTCGTCATAGATGCACCGGACATCACCACCTGCATCGACGACCAGCTCCACGTCACCGGTCATACGCCTCCCCCCATTCCCGTACGCCGAAGAATGTTCCGCCGTGGCCGATCAACCAACATCTCCCCGACGCTGGCCTGGATCTGCTCGAAGTCATTGGCGACCATCTGACGGAGCCGAACTGAGTCACGAAGTTGCTGCGGCTCGATTCCCGTGATGGTCTGATGTGCCTGTTCGACCAAGGCATCAAGCTCGGGATTGCTCCGGATATTGAGCTGCCGAAACCTGTCGAAGAACTCACGCAGATTCTCGACGGCGGAATCTCGGAACACTTTGGGCTGACCGTCGTGAAGACCCGTGAGTCGTTCGGCAAGATGAGCGACCAACCGCTGAAGCTCCGCCGCAAATGCCTGTTCGGCCAGTTCGACGGCACTCTCAAATCGCTCGCGTACTCGGGCTTGCTCCTGCTGATAGACCTCCGGGTTCAGGGCCATCAAATACGCGGGTGGATCGATGGGGGGGTACGAGACTTCAAGATCAAACAGGCCATCGAGCGTCTGAGGGTAGTCGCTCGCATTGAAGAGCGTGCCGAGTCGCCTTTGGGCTTCTTGCTTGATCGTGTCGTACTGGGCGGAAAGTTCTCGGGCAGCTTCTTGGAGCTTTTCCCTGTAGCCGGCCATGGTGTTCGCGAAGAGGCCGAGCGAGTTTTGGGGAAGGAGCCGGATGCCAGACTCGGGGAACGGCAGCGTCACGGTTCGCCAGTAGCCCGATGCTTCTGACCGGACAGCAGCGACCACACGATAGGCCGGGTTCTTGGTGTCGAGGATGAGCTTTGAAGCCGAGAGCAATTCACGGTCAGCATGGAACGCTCGGGCTGCTGTCGTTCGTTGTTCCGGTGCAAGGGTCTTTCTGACACCGAGCCATGTGAACGCGAGCTTGACTGCGGCCATCGTTGTGCGGAGTCTGTTGGTGGCGTTGGGGGATGTTTGGGTAGTGGGGTTCGTGGTAGTTCGGCGTGAGGTTGTTTGGTCGGTCGTGGGTTGGATGGTGGTTGCTGTGGACATGGAAAATGGGTCTCCGTGAGGATGGATTGCGGAAGTCAGTGGCAGGCAGGAATCTGATGGCGGCGTTGATAGCCCCTACCCGCCAGCCCTTGGAATGCACCGATGCTCAATCGCAGTGCCGTCGTGGTCAGATATCGAGAGGCGTTTCGCGATTGGCTGCGGTCTATCGGTGTCGAGGAGGAAGAGTTCGACGACCATGGCGACAAGTCCGTCTACCTGATCGGCGTGTGCGAATACCCAGAGGATCAAGAAGAGATCCTGCGGGAGTCAGCGCCGGTGATCTTCTACGAGGAGGTGTCGGCGTGGCATCTGGGACCGGAGCAATACCCGGACTTCAACGACTTCAGGCTTTTCACCGAATGGTTTGCGACCGAGTTCTTTGACATGGTCTCCGACACCCTTGATGAGCCGCTGACGAGTACGGAGTGACCGGTAACCTCCACCGCGAAGACACGCATTTCCCGGCGATAGAACGAGCGATCAGCTACCGGGTGACGTCAGGGGGCAGTTTTCGTTGCACAACCGCAGATCGGGCAAGTCGGAGGTAGTGCGCCATCCGCTTGTGGTGCCAGAAGCGCCGAGCAATTCTGACACGAGGCAAAAAGGGACCGCCTGCTGCTGTTGGATGCTGAGGTGCGCGACTGGTTGCAGATCATGCGTCGCTGTTTCGGATCATGCCACATCAAGAGATCCACACCTTGGGCATTCCGGAATGTGATCGTTTGGCCAAGATTGAGTCGGGCCAAAAGCGCAGGTGCTTCGTCAGGCAACGCGTCCATGACATCGAGAAAGGCGTTGAGCTCTGCTGGCTGCTCCGTTACCGCGATATTGCTCCCATTGGCATGCTCGTGGAGTGTGAAGTAGACGGCGAGAGTCTCATCCTGGAAGAGACCCGCATGACCATCAAACTTCTTCCACTGCTTCATGAGCGAGGTGGCAAGTTGATCGGTCTCTTCCTCGCAGATGTCGTTGCCAAAGCGGTCGACGATGCAGCGGGTGGCCAGCTTCAGGTAGTCGACGCCAGGCGTCTGAGGTGTCTGCACTGGCTCAAGTGGTTCGACAGCGCAGCGTCCTTCTGACGGGTTTGTCCACACGCGTATGGACACACCATCGCGGTTGACCACCTCGGCGCTCTGCCCCCGATTCAGTTGGCTCGCGACATCGGGGAGTTCTTCAGGGTCGATATTCCAATCGGTCGCCACGATCCCAAGCCAATCTCTCGGGCCTTGTGAAGGGGTAGTGTGAGGTCTCCCGAGCGGCGTATGGACGAGCGGGAAGAAATAGGGCTGCTCACCGATGAAGAGCGCTGCTTGGCCATCGTATGTGGTCCATTGTCGGACCAGTGACGTCACCAGCTCCTCTCGCTCGCTCGGGAAGAGATCTCCACCCTCGGTGATCTTGTCGATGACTTCTTCAGCAAGCTGTCGGAGCGCTCGGGATTCGAATTTGAGCTGCATGGGCCTCTCGTCCTTCCATCAGGCGACCGTGTAGTCGAACCGGTGTTCCGTCCTCGCGAAATCGCGGTCAACGTCCCGTCACGTCGCCCGGTGGAACCGCCCCGGCGCCATGCGGTGTAAGAATCTGTGACAAGCCGTGAATATGTCGTCGTTAAGTTGCTTGTCCACCTTGTTTTGGCCACCCATGTGCTGGCACACAGAGAGCAGGAGCGATGAGGCGAAGTTGTACGCCGCTTCGTTGGCCTTGTTGGTTTCCCAGCCCTTGAGCGCGTCTGCCATCACCCGTAGCGTGTGGTTGGTGAGCGTCTGAGATACCTGCCGTGTCTCGGTCGTGTCCGGAATCGCTTCCAGCAACCGGCCACGCATCACGAGCACCTGAGCTTCCAGTATCTCGACGCGGTTGTTCGCAGCCCGTAGGCGCTCTTCCAGCGGGGGTGCCTCTTCCGCGAACTTTTGCAGCCCGACAATTTTCTCTTCGGCGGCGGCAAGCGAACCCTGCAACCGGGTCACCTCGGCCTTCAACTCCGCCGCCTGCCGACGCAACTCCCCTGAGTAGCGTTCCACCACGGCCAAAGCATCTCGCTGATCGGCGTCTAGCACCTCCTTGTGAAGCTCGGTCATCGCCCGTTTGAACGCGTCTTTGTCCTTGCTCATGGCAGTCCCGCATGGCCTCGCACTTGTTGATAGAAGTCGCTGTTGTGCTTCCCACCGCAGCACACCTATCGGCTCGTGAAGGATAGGGCGGTCAACGGCACGTCTGCAATCGGTGGAAGGCCGGCGACCATCGAATGATCGTAGCCGAATCCGTCTGCGGTTTCCTGGCTCGGTCGAAGTCGCGGCACCGAAAATCTGAAAGCGGCCGACACACACTCCGACCAGTCGAGGCTCCGTCCCCATTTCGCGAAACCCTCTGGCTGAGCCCGACCACGGTACGCCAGGAAGTTCGATCGGTCACCGGGTGGGTATACTCTCGGCTCGTTTGCACGGGAAGCACGTCTACTTGGTTGGAAAAGGGGCTAGGGCCATGCCGAAGTATCAGTTTGAGGGTAGTTTCGATGATCTCTGCTCGATCGACAGCATTGAAGGACATGGTAATGAAACTCCCTACTCGTTCGTGAAGTTGACGATCGACGACGATGGCGTGGCGCATGTCGAACCGGTGGAGCTGAAGACCTTGCGAGCGTGCACGGCTCCCTACCTGTATCAGGTGGACAAGGACGAGGAAGACGACGACATCCTTATCCTGCGTCAGGTAACGATGTCTTTCTGGCCCGTGGACGAAGACGTTTACGACGAGGACGAGGACGAGGATGGCGACGACGACGAGGATGAGGACGAGGATGAAGAACTGGCCAACGCGCGTGCCCCTGAGGACACGGAACCAGGTGTGCAGCGGTTAGGTGGCGCAGCGATTGTGGTTCGACCGAAGCAACCGTTTGTTGACTACCTCGCGTCGGTCAGCGGGGAAGAATCACACGACGTTCGAGCGGATAAGGTGAACAAGTCGGTCTATTTCGTTGGAGAGGAGAACCACGAGGAGCGTGCTGAGGTGATTCTGAAAAGGCACTACGGAGAGATTTTTCAGGAGGAACTCAGGGATCGTTGTGGCCAAGAGTACCTATGGCCTAAAGATCGTTCGTTTCGGGTCTTCAGTCAGTGGTTTGATGTTGAGCAGATCGACGCGGTGTACGAGATTCCTCCGGGAGAGCCTGAGGACGCTGAGTAGTCGACCCGCCGCTCAATTCACCCGGGGCTCTCGCATCACCCGTCTCGCTCGCCCATTCGCCGTCCCCTGGTCTTGTGGGTACACCCTAGACCGATCCGCCGAGAGGCGCCGCTTGGAAGCGGGCCCAGTCGATTGACGATGGCCTCTCAGAGGGATAGAAACCTAAAGGTGATATGACGATGATTCCCTCGGAAGCCATCAAGATGCGGCAGTCAATACGCTTCCTCGCACTGAGCTTTCTGTGGATGGCTTGTGGCAGTTGTCCGTGCCTTGGTCAGCAGGAGGGTGGTGCACCGAGGTTGGAAGACTCATTGGAAGCGGCCCCTGTTGCTCCCGCTGATGAAGCACCTGCCGCGGAGTCACCCCCGCCTCCGGGACCGGAACCAACATCCGCGCGTCCGAAGGGGGCACTGGCTCGTCCGAAGAACGGCGTGCAGCACCCTGATCTCGACCAGGCATGGGCGGAGTACGACGCCGTCGTGAGCAAAGCGACCCAGAGCATTCGGGCCAGCGTCACAAAGCAGTTTGACGCTGCGGTCGAGAAAGGGGACCTAGACACGGCGGAGAAGTGGCAAGGCGCATTGGCCAAGCTTGAAAAAGACGGCGAAATACCGACTACCACTGAGACGAAAACCGCCGTTAGCGCCGCCGCGACTGGATTCAAGAAGGGCAAAGACGAACTCACCAAAGCCTATGACGTGGTGGTGAAGACTTTGACGATGCAGAAAAAGATCACAGAGGCAATGGCGGTCAGGAACGAGAAGCGATCGCTAGAATCGAAAGCTGCGGATACAGCGTCCGCACCGGTCAAAAACAAGCGACAGGAAGTTGACGATGAAGCGGCGAAACGCCAGCAGATACTTGCAAGGTTCATAGGTGTATGGCGAACAGCGAGTGGGACCTTGGAAGAAGTGCGTGCTGACGGTGCATATGTCGTCAATGGTGACTTGAGGAAAGAATATTCGGGCAGGTGGACCCTTGACTTCCAGGATCCCAAAGGCCCCTCCATCGTTCGAGAATGCAACAACGGGCGGCGGCTTCGCCACTACGTTGACCCAACGAACGCGAACATCCTAATCAAAGAGGATGGCTCGCCCATTTTGCAGCGGGTTCGATAAGTAGCACGCCCCACCCCTCAATTCACCCCCGGCTCCCGCGTCGCCCGTCTCGCTCTGTTGCCATTCGCCATCCCGTAATTCGGCGAATAGACACCCGCCCGATCCGCCGAGAGATTGACCATCGCGCGGAGAGGGGATACAAACCCGCAAACGGCATTCGTTGTGGGAGGTTCTTCGCATGCGTTGCTCGCATCTCAGTTGCTCACTGGTTCTCATTTGGCTTGCCGGCAGCTATGCGTGCCTCTGCCATGGCCAACAAGACACCCGTCACCAGACGTTGGAGGACTTGCTGACGGCGGATGCCGATCGCCCCGCCGTTGAAGACAAGCCTGCCGTAAACCCCGAGCCGGCAGAGCCAACTCCTGTTCGCCCCAGTGGAACGCTCGTCCGCCCTGAAGATGATGTTCGGCATCCGGATCTCGATAAGGCGTGGGCTGAATATGACGCTGCTGTTGCCAAGGCAGCCGAACGCATCAAGGCTGCAATCGCGAAACAGTTCAATGCAGCGGTGGCCAAGGGCGACCTCGATACTGCCGAGAAGTGCCAGGCGATACTGAAGAAGTTCGAGAAGGCCGGTGAGATGCCTACCAGTACTGAGGCTAAAGCCGCGGTGAACGCTGCTGTGGCGGACTTCAAAAAGGCCAAGGACAAACTCGCCGCCGCGTACGAGTCTGTGGTGAAAGGCTTGACGATGGAGAAGAAGATTGCGGAAGCGAAGGCGGTGAGAGATCAGTCGAGAGTGGTGATGGCTCCAGAGAAGAGCAAGGACGCAGCATCGTCGCCAATCAGCCGGATCGATGGCCAAGAAAAAAACAACGTTGTCTTTCTCTCAGACTTAGAGGAGCGGCACGTAAACATCACTGCTGGGCACGGGTGGGTTTTTGGCAAAAACGGTGACAATGGGTGCCCAGACCGAAATCGAAGTCAGATATTCGTCAGCCGCGTTGCTTCCAAAAAAGGCCTCGGCATGGCGCCCGGCCCTCGCGGAGAAATGTCCGTGGTCACTTACACGGTGCCTGATTCGTCTTTTCTTTTTGAAGGCAAGGCTGCCATGGACGACACATCAGTTGGGCTACAGAGCATGGTCATCTTTGAGGTAGCTGAAGGCAATCGGGTGTTATGGCGAAGTAGACCACTCAAAGGCGTTGGGGAGTCTGAATCGAATGCCATGAAGATAGCCGCAAGTCTTGGCGTGGCCACGTGATGCGCATGCCAGCATGTTTCGTGCTGGCGATAGCAGTGCTGTCATGGCCGAAGCGCTGCCGGATCGCAAAACAAGAAGACCTCAGGGCGAGAATGGAGTTGTCACAAACCACTCCGCGCAAGAGGTCTTCTATGTCCACGAGTATCGATCAGATCATCATGCAGTTCAAGGATGATGTGAGCCGAGCATTCGATCCTTCAGCAATCGTCACCCTGTGCCGATCGATCGGCCACACATGGAGAACCCGGGAGCTCGATCCCGTGGCGACAGTTCAGGGATTTCTCCTCCAGGTACTGCACTGCAATACGGCGTGTGCCGAAGTGCCGAGACTCTTGGGCAAACCTGTGACGGCGGAGGCGTACGCACAAGCGCGAAGCCGCCTTCCTCTGGGTCTCTTTCAGCAACTCCTTGCAGAGGTGTGTTCCCGGCTCCGGTGCACAATTGATGCCGCGCCTACATGGCTCGGGCATCGAGTGTGGATGATGGACGGGTCAGGCTGTTCGATGCCGGACACTCCCGAGCTTCAGAAGGCTTTCGGTCAGCCGGGAGGCCAGTCGCCGGGCTGCGGCTTTCCAGTGGCACATCTGATGACGCTCTTCCACGCGAGTACGGGAATGCTCCTGCGGATCGCGGCAGCGCCATCTCGCACCCACGATGCGTCCCAGGCACACCTCATGCATTCGGCGCTCGAGGCGAACGATATTCTGCTCGCAGATCGAGGATTCTGCTCGTTCGCGCACCTCGCGATGCTCCGCCGGGCTGGTGTCCATGCCGTCTTCAGGGCGCACCAGCGACAGATCATCGACTTCCGGAAGGGCCGAATGCACGCGCCGCCAAGTCCGCCATTCCCGCGTCTGCGACGCTCTCGTGGGCTGCCGAAGTCGCGATGGATCAAGTGGCTTGGCCGGCATGACCAGGTGGTCGAGTACTTCAGGCCACGCGACAAGCCAACGTGGATGACGGACGAAGAGTGGGCGATTCTGCCGCAATCGATCCACATCCGAGAACTTCGCTACGACATCGAGGAGCCCGGGTGTCGCACGATGTCGATCACTCTCGTGACCGACCTGCTCGATGCGTCAAAGTATCCGGCCGCTGAACTGGCCGAACTCTACGCGACGCGCTGGGAGATCGAGACGAATCTGCGGCACCTGAAAGAGACACTGGGCATGGACGTACTCCGCACCAAAACGGTCACCGGCATTCAAAAAGAACTGGCCGTCTTCGCGATCGCCTACAACCTCGTACGGCTCGTGATGCTCGAAGCCGCTGCACTCCAGGGCGTCACGCCCGATCGCATCAGCTTTATCGACGCCCTCCGCTGGCTGCGTTGTACCGGGGATGTCGGCTCACTTCGCACCATTCGCATCGAGCCAAGACGCCGTGGCAGGCACTGTCCGCGTGTCCGCAAACGAAGGCCCAAGGCCTACCCACTCATGACGAAACCACGGTCAGTCTTGACGCAAACCCTGGTCGGCAAAGCCGTTGCGCCTTAACTTCATGGCATTCC
>JBGTGN010000081.1:0-4127 GCA_041746715.1 Pirellulales bacterium
CTTCGCAAGCGGATCGAAAGGTTGGCCCGCGAGCACAAGAACATCCCACTTGCCCATACGGAGTCCGGCCAGATATCCACGAGTGAAGAGCAATTGAAAGAGCTGGCTGCCTTCGATCCAGTCCTCAATGACCTGCTCAAGTACCGCCAGGCATCCAAGCTTCTCTCGACCTATGCCAGCAAGATGCACCCCGGAAAGCGGGTCCATGGGAAATTTCAGTACCTTATGAACACTGGTCGGACGAGTTGCGGTGGCGGGTTCAATCTCCAGAACCTACCGAAGGAAGCTGGCGCCACCAGCAACCACGAGACGACGATCCGCGGCTGCTTCGTGCCGGCGCCAGGGAACGTGTTCGTCGTGCTGGACTACAAAACCATCGAGTTGGCCACTCTTGGCTGGGCTTGGAAACATCAACTCGGGTTCGGCGGCAGCCTGCACGACATCATCGCTGAAGGCGGCGACATGCACCGGCTCATCGCGGCGCACGTGCTTAACAAGAAGCCTGAGCAAGTCACCGATGCCGAGCGCAACGCCGCCAAGCCAGTCTCTCTCGGTCGCCCTGGTGGCCTCGGCTGGAAGACAATCCAGAAGCAAGCGAAGGTGACCTATGGCGTTGATCTGACTGAAGAAGAGGTCTGGGGCCGCATGCAGGCCTACGAGACCTTGTGCCCCGAACTGACGGAGCACCTGAAGAGTCGCGTCGATACCGGTCTGGAAATCGCTCGGGCACTCTCGATGATGCCTGCGACCTACAACGCTGCAATTGGAAGGCGATCGCACTCTCAAGGCATGACGGATTATGCCTCGACTGGTTGGCTTGGTGGCATGCTCCTGAAGGTCCTGGAAAGCGACATTCCACACACCATCGGCAACATCGACACTGGGGCTTCGTCACGCCCGTATAGCACCGCCCAGATCAACTACTTCTGGACGGCCGCCGCTCGTCTTCCACTCGATGAATTCGACGAGAAGATCCAGCGTGACATCCAGAACCGCAAACCCTCTCGTCAGCTTCGCGATGCCGTGTCCGCGATGTTCAGCCGCGAGGGCGTCATCACGGCGACCGGTCGTCTCCGAGCCAATGCCAGCTACTGTGCCTGCCGAAACGGCATCATGCAGGGCCTCGCGGCCGACGGAGCCATCCACGCTCTCTGGGTGCTCATGCGGGCTGGCTACAAGATCGTGAACTTCATCCATGACGAAGTGATCGTCGAGGTGCCCGAGGATGAAAATCTCCCCGCAGCGATCGCCGACATAGAGCAGCTCATGGTCACGGGCATGCAGGTGGTCGTCCCCGGAGCCAACGTCCGTGTCGAGACATCGGTGCGTCGGTCGTTCAGCAAGGCGGATGCGGTTGCGGTGCCTTGAGCGTCACGTTTGTTCGGCGGGTGGCTCGGAGGCGGCATCGAGTTTTCTCAGCTTTCGCCTTGGTGAAAGTTCTCGCTTCGGTGGTTTTGGAGGAGCGGGAGACTGTTTCCAATCGGGCCAGTCATGAAAGATGCTCATGCCCTTCTCGGTCAGATATGCTCCTGAGTTTCGCGCCAAGCAAGCGAGGTCTTGAATGGACAAATAGGCCATTCGCTCCAACAAGGGTTCCGCCAGGTTCTTGCTGGCATCCGACGTGGTACGAATGTTGTTATGGACGTCAGCTAGCCACTTTGTCGTGTTCTCATCAAGGTGGTCAGGGCCCGCGACGAGGATTCGCCGAAAGACGTCGATCGTGCTCCTCTTACGATCAGGATTGCATGCGCCGAGATCACGAAGCGCGAGCCCAATGATTGCAACACGTGGTCGAGTCGGCGGCCCCATCAACCAGATCATTTCACGATACTTCCCGAGAGGCAGTCCGTCATAACTTGAGTCGTCCGGAGTGGGCAGCTGGTGCAACTTGCCAAGATCGATCTCCAGCTGCTTCTCATGGCATACCGTGAGCTTGATACCGTCCTGCGTTGTGATGGCTATGACGAATATGGGTTCGCCGGGCTGTAGGGTGCCTAAGTTAGAACAGCCCAGCATCACCACGGTACGCATCATTTCGACCGCGGGAACGGCCGCAGGCTCGACATCACGTTTATCCTCGCATTCAACGTTCAAGCTTTCGGGCTGACCATCGGACGGTGACGCTTCTTCGGCGCAGGGCGGTTTGGATTGTGGGTCGGCTGGAGCCTCGGGCTGATTTTCTGTCGGTCGGCTCTTTTTTTTAGTCATTTGCACTGCCGGACGTTACGGGCTGGGCGTTGGTGACTGCCCCTCGACGGCCACAAGGGCATCAACGAGTGCTGAGCCAGACTTTGCCAGCTTTCTGTACCCCTTGCCAAGATTGTTGGCGGCCACAGCAAGAAAATCCCTCGAAAGATCCTGTGCCGCTGCTTGAACGGCCGGCCGGAGCGATTCAGTAACCGCCGGACTCCTTGCCGCTACGACGCCGGCCAGAGCCCGACAAAAATCAGCAAGCTCGGGTTCTTGCTCATCCAATCGTTCTTCGGCAGCCTTGGCCTGCGCCGTGTCACCCCACCCCTCCTCGCGAAGCTCCTGAAACATCGCAGCTACGTTCGGGGCGTCTTCAAATGTCTTGTCACGAGCGGCAGCAATCTCTGTTGCGAGCCCAGCCTTCGTGGCCGCCTTCAACATCTTCGTGACACCTTTGATGAGCGATTCACGGTCGGCTTTGCGAATCGTCGTGTCTCGTGCTGCGGCGAGTCCTTTAACGGTTCGCAGCGGAGCCGTGATGCTGGCCCCGGTCTTGACGAGCTTTTCCAGTGCCGAAAGGAACTGGGACACCTCTTTTCGGGTCGCGTGCTCCATGAAGCCCCGTGAGAACGTCAGGTGGAACTGAAGCCGTACGGCAGCGTTGTAGATCCTGAATGCCCAGCCGATTGGTGGCTTCTCGCGCGGTACTGACTCGGCGACATCGGCAAACCACTTCAAATGCCCAAGCAGCCTCGCGATCGTCCCTTCTACATTGCCTTCGGCGGGAGTGACACGAGCTCCAGGATGTTTGTCGATCTGGATGTTGTCCTCGTCGACAGGAAGCCACTGAAACCACTCGATCGGCACACCTTGAACCTCGGGATACGAAGCTCCACAAATCGCATCGGGCGGCAAGAAGAACTGAAGCCGAAGGCGTGGTTGCTCGGGTTCTGGTTGGTCAGCGTTCGCGAGACCTTGAGCCAGCGTACGAACCTCCTCTAAGACCTTTTTGATCTCGAGGTCGCAAAACTGATCCGTGATGACGTGCCCAAGCAAAGTGGCGCCGTCGTTTCCCGCACCCACCAGAAACTTTTGGCTGATGTCGGGTAGGCGAACTCGCGGCGGCTGAAAAAAAGCCTGCCGCTCGTGCCGAATGGCCAGCGTCAACTTGTCAGGTTTCGCGCGCCAGGATTCGAGGAAATCTTTCATGTTTTCCTCGGTACCGACTTCGTGACCCATGTTCCCGGCCCTTTTGCGTGAGCGAATCAGCACAAAAGGCTACCGCGGCAAACTTCGGCTTCGCAACTACGCGGCCTGGATGCGTGGCTGGAGCGAGGAAATGCCCGGAAATGCCCCTACTGCAATTTTATGGCCGTATGGAGCCGGGCGCAATGAGGAGGCCGGGGCAAGAGACCCGCGACAGCCTCAACACCCGCAAGAAAGGCCCCAGCACGCTCGATAACGCCTTCGGCGGCCGCGAGGGGCACCAGGGCAGCCTCGACCGTGAAAAAGCCCTGTAGGCGGCTCTGGTGGCCTCCTGCGGCGACACACCCATACGGCGGTGCGACTTCGTCGTTTTCGCCGCCTATAAAAACTGCCCCGCTAATTAACGCGCGACCACCGACCACGACAACAGCGCGAGGCCAATTAACACCCGCGTCATACATAAACACCACCACGAGCACTAACACGACCCCACCACAAACCGTCGAAAACAGCGCGAAAAAACGCACCTTGTCCGCTACGGCTATGATATCAAGTAACACCGCAAAGGCATCACACTGAAATTCGGAAAACCCCGTAAAATGAGCATTTAGTTCTAACGAGCCGCGCGTGCCAAATTTCGATAACAAACGCCCGACCACGAAACACGCACACTTACGACCAGACCAAACATGCCGCAACCCATCGAAAAGGGCCAGAAAACCACATATTCG
>JBGTGN010000082.1:0-3534 GCA_041746715.1 Pirellulales bacterium
ACTCGCCGGCTTGATCGCAGGCATGGCCAGCGGCACGACACCTGCCGTTGCGGTGGTCTCTCGCGCGGATGCCTCGGCGGTCGACGCGATGCTTCTACCGCTCTTTGGAGACGAGCCGGCAAGCCGCCTGTGCCTCGCCTGGGCCTGTACGTTTGCGGCGGCCGCGGGATCGCGTGGGATCGTGTCTGCCGTGGAACTCTCGACGCCCGCCACGCGGCAGGAGGCGAGGAAGTTCGCCGGTGAAACGCCAGGCCCCGAGGAGGTTCGCAAGGCCACCGTTGGCCGCGCGGTATCCGTCCATCTCGGAAGCCTCGTCGCCGCGCTCCAGCGGCATTCGCTGGCCCATGGGTACGCCGTGGATGTGGGGTTTCGGCCGGGCTGGCCCCGGCGTGAAATCCTCGCGTCGCTTACCTCGCTCGCCAGGCCCGCCACCGTGCTCCTCGGTCGCGATGGCCTGCCGGCCGCCGGAGGGCAGGGGCCCGCATTTCGGCTCGCGCTCGAGCTCGTCGAGGCTCACGCGGCTGCCGTTCTGGTTGTGTAGCTCGCCTGCCGGTCGTATCGGTCTTTCCATCAAGACCGGTCGTGCCGACGGTCGATATCTCTACGGGGTTCGGTTTTTCGAGGGGGGATATTCTCATGCGACGGCATTTGTTCGCCGCTGGGGCGGCGTTCGCCCTGGGTGTTTTTGCACTGTCCGATGAGGCAGCGGCTCAGCCGCCCGCCGCGGGGCAGCAGGCCTTTGGCTACCAGTGGGGTTATTCATACAACACCCACGACTGGAACCGGCTGTACCACTATCCGTACGTCTGGTACCCGCAGAACTTCTATGCCGACGGGTACATGCAGTCGGCCAACGATCTCTACTACCGCTATCCGCAGGAAATGCGGGTGCCGGTCTACAACCGGGCGTGGCAGAACTACTACCCGAAGGATCGCCTCTATCACCAGGGGCATCACTTCAACCTCGATGTGTTTTGACGCGACGCGTCAAAACACATCGAGTGCTTGCCTACCTGGGGAGACGGCCTTCGGCCAGCTCCTTGTCCCACTCGTCGATGAGAGGCCAGTGTGAGGCACATGTGCCGAAGTCAGCGAGGGTGAGATAGCCCTCGAGCCGCTTGATCGTGTTGGCAAGCAACGCATCGTCTTTGCGGAAGATGGGGCCGTGGCTCGGCAGGAGCCAGGCGACGTCACTGGCGGCAATCCGCTCGAGCGATCCGATGAACGCGGTGATGTCGCTGCCGTGATGGGCATCGATCGCGCCCACCGAGCCGTCACGATAAATGTTGTCGCCTGAGAAGAGCAGCTCGCCCATGCGGAAGGCGAGTTGGCTATCCGTGTGACCAGGCGTGTGCCAGACCTCGAGTTTTTTTGTTCCGATCTCGACGGTGTCGCCGTCCTTGATCAGACTGTCTACCTTCACCGGCGGCATCGCCATGTGCACACCTTGAGCCGCGATCTCGGCAAAGGTCTTGATGCGGTCGCCTGACTCGAGCGGTTCCACGGCCAATGGGTGTGCGAGCACCGGCACCTTCAGGATCGTCTTGGCCTTCGCAAGCCCCTGAATGTGGTCCACGTCGGCATGCGTGGCGATCAGACCGCGGCATTGCGACAGGGGGAAATCCATCTGCCGGATGAGCTCGACAATCTCCTCAACGCTCTCTTCGTAGCCGATGTCGATGAGCATCCAGTTGCGATCGTCGTACACGAGGTAGACATTGCAGCCGATCCGCCAGCCTGCCTGGTGGTTCATCTCGATCACGCCGGGAAACACTGGTCGCCGTTCGGTCATCGGAAAGGGCAGCTCGCGGGGCGACGTTTGCGGGTAAAAAGAAGGGAGAGCAGACTACGCTTGTCCCTTTGGGCTTCGGTGTTGCCCTGCCCGAGGCCGTGCAGTCTAGGGCGTCCATGGCATGGCGGCAATCGCCGCGAATGCCACACTCGAATGCAGCACAAGAAGCGTGGAACGCGACGGGAGCGACTTCGATGCCGAGCGATGGAGAAGCCACCGTTGCCAACGCAACGTTTGCCGCATGGGCGCATGCCGTGGCTGAGCTGTGCGATGTGGTAGCAGGGCTCGAGCCGCTTGCGGCCGAACTGGGGCTCCCCTCGCAGGCCGACGCGGATTGGCATGGTGCTCTCTTCGGAAAACTGCGTCCGCAGGTGGCTCGCGACCCGGTGCTCGTGGTGGCCGTGTGCGGTGGCACAAACACCGGCAAGAGCCTGATCACCAACTCCCTTGTCGGTGCCGAGATCAGCCGCTCGCTCCCGGAAGCCGCCCGCACGATTCACCCCGTGGCAAGTGTGCCGCTGGGCATGGCGGCTCACGGCGGCCTCACGGGGCTCTTCCCCGGCTTTGAACTCGTTGCCTGGACGAGCGATGAAGACCCACTCGACAGCACTCGCGAGGATGTTCTCATCTGGCGGGAGGACACGACCGGCCGGCAGCCCTCTCGACTGGTGATTCTCGACACGCCCGATATCGACGGCACGCTCCGTGCCAACTGGCGACGAGCCGAGCTCGTCCGCGATGCAGCGGACGTCCTCGTCGCCGTGCTCACCCAACAAAAATACAACGACGCCGCTGTTCGAGAGTTCTTCGCGTCGGCCGCCGCGGCCCAGAAGACCGTGATCGTGATCTTCAACATGATTGACTGGCCTCGGCAGCGGGAGCGGCTTGGCGGATGGCTTGCCACGTTCACCGCGGAGACAGGCGTGTCGCCTGCGGCGGTGTATGCGGTGCCCCATAACATCGCTGCCGCGGAGGCAGGCCACATCGCGATTCATCCAGTGCCCGAGGTCTCCGCAGATGGTCGGGATGTGTCTCTCGCCGAGCGGCTTGCTGGCGGCGACTTCGAGGCGCTCAAACGACGAGCCATGGCCGGTGCGCTCGCCGTGGTGCTCGACCCACGGCATGGGCTCGCCACATGGCTCGACGCGATGGCCACCAAGGCTGCCGAGTGGCGGCGGGCGCTCGGGGTTCTGGAGCACGAAGGGCAGGTTCGGGTGGAGCTCCCCGCGGCGCCTCGTGAGATCGTTTGGAACGAGATATGGGACTGGCTCGAGCCACGGCGTTCGGGTTTTGATCTGACGGTGAGTCGCGTCTACCGTGCAGCCGGGAGGGGTATCACCTGGACCGCCCGCAGTCTCGGCCTCGTGAAGTCGGCAAGCGACAAGCGACACGACTTCGCCGCGGTCGAGCTCGAGGCGCTCAAGGCTGCTCTCGGCGATTTCATCGAACGGCTCGAGGATGCCTGCCGGCGTGACGCGAGGCTGGAGTCGCTCGTGGGCCCGAGGCTCGTCTCTCCTGATCGCAGGAGTTGGTACGCCGACCTCGAGCGACGGCATGCGGCGCTGCCGCTGGTTTCAGACGACTACCGGAACTTCGTGCGAAGCGAGCTCGACCGCTTCGCCAAGGAAAACCCGTCGCTCGTGAAGTTCATCGTAAGCGGATTGAATGTCGGCGCGGTCGCGCGGCCCGTCGTCACGCTCACGCTCCTGGGCGCCGGTGCCGCCGCGGTGCCGGCCGCCGCA
>JBGTGN010000083.1:0-12608 GCA_041746715.1 Pirellulales bacterium
GGCTGCCTCGACGCCGCCCGCCGCCCTGCCCTTCACCGCCACCGGCTGGCGCGACACAACCCGGATCGCCGCGGGCGACGCTGAGCTCTGGGCCGACATCCTGCTCGACAACGCCGGCCCGCTGGCCGTGGCCCTTGCTCGGATTGCTACGGTGTCGGAACGCATCCTCACCGCCATCGAGGCCGGCGACCGCCGCCGACTCGTCAAACTTCTCTCGAACGCCAAGGACGTCCGCGATGCTGTGGGAAGTTGACGTGATCTGTCGCGATGCCGCGAGTGACCATGCTGCTCGCGAGCTTGTCGCCGGAGCGCAGGCACTTGGTGTCGCTGCGTGCACCGCCTCGCGAACCGCCGCCGGCTGGCTTCTCGAAGGTGACCTCGATCGCCCCGCCGTTGAGCACATCGCCGCCACGCTCCTGGCCGATTCGGTCACCGAGACCTTTCGAGTTGGCGTGGTGGGTGACGCGACGCTGACTGCCGCGACCGATGGCCTCGCGACGGTCGTCCACGTGCTTCCCAAGGCAGGCGTCACCGATCCGGCCGGGCTCTCCGCCGGTGAATCGCTCGCGCTGCTTGGCCACCCCGGCGTCACCGTCCGGAGCCTCAAAAAATATTGGGTGCCGCTCGATCCCGATGCCGCCGCGGCCATGGCCCGAAGGCTCGTGGCCAACGAGGCGATCCACGACGTCGTCGTCGGGCCGCTTGCGATCCACTCGCTCGCAGGGGGTGGTGCATGGACGTTCGCAAGCGAGACGGTCCGCCTCGCCGATCTCGACGATACTGGGCTCGAGAAACTCTCGCGTGACCGTTGCCTCGCCCTGACAGTCGCCGAGCTGCATGCGGTCCGCGATCATTTCCAATCCCTCGGTCGTGATCCATTTGAGATTGAGCTCGAGACGATCGCCCAGACCTGGAGCGAGCACTGCTGCCACAAGACGCTCACAAGCCCCGTCGATCATGAGGGGCCAGCGGGCCGCGTCCGTTACTCGAACCTCCTCAAGGAGACCGTGTTTGCATCAACGGTCAAAGTGCGTGCTGCACTCGGCGCGTCAGACTGGTGCGTGAGCGTGTTTCGCGATAACTCGGGCGTTGTGCGGTTTGATGGTGACCACGACATCTGCGTGAAGGTCGAGACCCACAACCATCCTTCGGCGATCGAGCCCTACGGCGGCGCCGCGACGGGGCTCGGTGGCGTGATCCGTGACGTGCTCGGCACGGGGCTCTCGGCGAAACCGATCGCGAACCTCGACGTCTTCTGTGTCGCGCCGCTCGACACGCCCACGGAAAGCCTTCCACGGGGTGTGATTCCACCGCGTCGGCTCCTTGCGGGCGTCGTGGCGGGCGTGCGTGACTACGGCAACCGCATGGGTATTCCCACGATCGCCGGTACGGTCGCCTTCGATCCGGGCTATCTCGGCAACCCGCTGGTGTTCTGTGGCACGGTCGGCGTGATGCCCCGCGGCGCCGCAGACTCGGCGGTGGTCCCCGGTGATCTGGTCGTCGTGGCCGGTGGCCGCACGGGCCGCGACGGCATCCACGGCGCAACCTTTTC
The DNA here is from genome assembly GCA_041746715.1 of Pirellulales bacterium. Lineage (GTDB taxonomy): Bacteria > Planctomycetota > Planctomycetia > Pirellulales > UBA1268 > QWPN01. The sequence goes on from JBGTGN010000083.1 coordinate 1,553, forward strand.
GAGCATCGAGCTCTCGAGCGAAAGCGAGACCGAGTCGGGGGGTGCCGTGCAAATCGGCCATGCCATCCACGAGAAGACGCTCACGGATTTCGTGCTCGAAGCGGCTCGCCAAAACCTTTTTCATGCGATGACCGATTGTGGTGCCGGCGGCCTCTCGAGCGCCGTTGGCGAGATGGCAGCAACGCTTGGTGCCGATGTCGATCTCGACCGCGTGCCATTGAAATACGCCGGTCTGTCGGCGACCGAAGCCTGGATCTCCGAGGCCCAGGAGCGGATGGTGCTCGCCGTGCCATCCGAGTCATGGGACAAACTCGCGGCGGTGGCGGCAGCCGAGGGGGTGGAGGCGACGGCGATCGGCCGCTTTACCGGCTCCGGCCGGCTGGTCCTCCGCTGGGAAGGCCAGACCGCCGGCGAGCTCGACTGCCACTTCCTGCACGAGGGCCGCCCGCGTCGGATACTGACGTCGCGATCGTCGGCTGTGGTCGATCGGGAAGCCGCATGGAGGCCCGTTGGCCTGACCGACGCGCTCCAGGCCGTCCTCGCACTGCCCGACGTGGCGAGTAAAGAATGGATCATTCGCCAATACGACCATGAGGTGCAGGGGTGCAGTGTGACCAAGCCCCTGCTCGGCCCTGGCGGCGGCCCGGCCGATGGCACGGTGATTCGAGGCGTGCTTGGCCGCGACCGTGGCGTGGTGATCGGCGTCGGCCTCCGGCATCGTCTCGGCCGGCTCGACCCCTATCACATGGCTGCGGGAAGTATCGTCGAGGCCATCTCAAACGCCGTGGCTGCCGGTGCCGATCCCGACCGCATTGCCCTGCTCGACAACTTTTGCTGGGGCGACACCAGGAGTCCCGAGACCCTGGGACCACTCGTCGAAGCCTGCCTTGCCTGCCACGACATGGCAATTGCCTTCGCGGCACCGTTCGTGAGCGGCAAAGACAGCTTGAATAATGTCTTCGCGTTGACCGACGCTTCGGGGACATCGCACGAGCTTTCGATTCCCCCCACGCTCCTGGCCACGGCGCTCGGGCAAGTGCCAGACGTGCGTCGCGCCATCTCGCCTGATCTCAAGCGTTCGGGCAGTCGTCTGGCGATCGTGGGGCTTTCACGTCCGACAACAGCCGGGAGCCAACTTGAGCTGACCGGAAGCGTGACTGGCGGCGAGCTCCCGCGAGTAGACGCCCCCGCATGTCGCGCCGCAGTTCGAGCCGTGGCCGCGGCCCAGCGGGCGGGCTCGGTGCTCGCCTGCCACGACATCTCCGACGGCGGGCTCCTCGCCGCGGTAGCCGAGATGGCCATTGGCGGCGGGATTGGTGTCGCGATCAACCTCACGGCGGTTCCCTTTGAAGCTGATGCGTCGCTCCCGGCTACGGCACGTGATCTCGCCATCGCGTTTGGCGAATCACCAGGCCGCTTTCTCTGCGAAATACCGACGGGCAGTGACACCGCGTTTGCTGCTGCGATGAACGATGTGCCGTGGGCCATCATCGGCGACGTGACCGCCACGCCAGTGCTTGAGATCATCGGCACGGGCGAGCGCGACCGCGTGACCGTCGCCGATGTCGCAACAGCCTGGCGAACACTCTCAAAGGAGGCCGGCTGAATGCTCGCTCCCCGCGCGCTGGTACTGCGTGCCCCAGGTACCAACTGTGATCACGAGACAGCCAGTGCCTTTGAACGCGCCGGCGGGATTGCCCGCCGTGTCCACGTGCGAGCCCTTGCCGAGCGACCATCGACCGCTGATGACTGCCAGATTCTCTGTATCCCCGGTGGCTTCTCCTACGGCGACGATATCGCCAGCGGACGCATCTTCGCCCTCGAGCTGCGAACTCGACTCGCCGAAATGCTCCTGCGGTTCCGCGATCGCGGCGGTCTCGTGCTCGGCATCTGCAACGGCTTTCAGGTGCTGCTGCAGACCGGTCTCCTCCTCGCTGATCCAGACGGCAGCCGGCAGGCTACGCTCGCGCACAACACCTCGGGCCGATACATCGACCGCTGGGTGCGGCTGCGATGCGAGGGTGGGCCATGCGTGTTTCTTGCCGGCCTCACGGAGCTCGAGCTTCCGGTGGCCCATGCCGAAGGTCGCTTTGTGCCCCGCGCGGAGTCCGACCTCACGGCCCTCACCGCCGCCGGGCAGTTACCCCTGCGGTACGCCGTCGATGCCACGGGCGGCTCGACCAATCCCAATGGCGCGGTGGCCGACGTTGCCGGCGCCTGCGATCCGACCGGTCGAGTCTTCGGCCTGATGCCTCACCCCGAACGCTTTGTCTCGGCCACGCAACACCCAGCCTGGCACGGCCGCCTCGACCCCGACTCCCCAGGAACCGGCCTCGCGCTGTTTGCGAACGCCCTACGCGCCGTGTCATAGGCCAGGCTTGCTTCCTTCAAGACGCTGCAACCCCAGGGCCCCCTCGCGGTCCATTTCGCGATTGACACGGGCGTAGCTCCTTCCCTATTTCCCCCGATCCACCAACCCGAGCGCCACCACTTCCCGGGGCCCGCATGCGTCTGCGCACGCTCCCGATACTCGTGATCCTCGTCGGCTTCACAGCCACGGGCTGCCGTTTTCTCAGCGGCCCTGCCGCCACGGCTTCCGTGGAGACTACGACGCGAGACTCCACGAGGCCGGCACCGCGAACGATTCAGCTCGAGCTCGTGTTTGTCCGCTGCGACGCCCACGACGCGACGATCCGGGATGATCTCTGGACATTTGCCGACGAACAGTTCCTCCCCAATGGCCTTCGCGACCGGCTCGCCACCAACGGCCTTCGCGTCGGCATCATCGGTGACCACCTCCCTTCGGAAGTCGCCGCGAGGCTCGCGCCAAACGTGTCCCCTTCGGCCGCGGGAAACGAACTTGCGACCGATGCAGCGATCACGCGACGGCGGCTGCAACTTCTTCCCGATCGACGCGGTGAGATCATCACCAGCTCGGGGATCCGCGAGTTGGTGGTCCTGGAGCGAGTCGAAGACGGTGTCAGCGGCGCAACGTACCGCGATGCCAGCACGCTTCTTGCGATCGAGGTGAAGCCCGCGGCCAATGGCTCCGTGACCATCACGGCCGTTCCTGAAATTCGTCACGGGCCACTCGAGAAATCGTGGGTGGGTGAGGACGGAATGTTTCGCCTCGAGACCGGGCAACGACGGCACCGCCTCGAGCACCTCCAGTTCACCGCCACGCTCCCTCGCGACGGCATGCTCGTGGTCGGATGTGCCGGCGACGACTCGGCCTCCGTGGGCGACTGCCTCCTGCGAGATCATGAACGAGGCAAGGACACGAGCATGAGGCTCGTGACGATCCGCCCGCTCGCCGACACCGTAGATCCATCATTCAGCCCTGATGACGGCCACGCGTCATCGGCCGCTGACGATCCGCTGACGATCCGCTGACGGGGCAAGCTGGGCCAACCGCACCCCGCGAGGGCAAGTGGGTAGCCTGGGCACTTGCGGAACGCTAGCCAGTCGAGAGCGACCCCAAATGCCATGGTGGCGAAAACCGGCCGAGGATGCCGATCTTAGCGACGATGGTTGGCCTCCGCCGCCACTTCGCGCCCGAGGGTTCTTGATCCATGGCCGACGACACTTCCGCCGACTCTGTCGGCCGCCACAGGCCAAAGACTGCGACCGTGTTCGTGGCTGCGTTCGTCGCCGGTGCGGTGGCAGCGGTGGTCGTCAACCGGGCTCTCGATCTCCATCTCGCGCAGTCACGGCCGCAGGTCGAGAGCGAACCGATCTTCGTGGCCCTTCGGCCGCTGACCCAGGGGGCACCGGTGACTGTGTGGGATGTCGCCCTGCGGGACTGGCCATGTGCGATGCTGCCGGCCTCGGCGCTTCGGGCGGGCGACTCCTTTGAGGGTTCGGTCCTGAAGTATCCGCTGCGAGAAGGCCAGCCGCTCTTGGCCGTGCAGCTCATGCCGGCAAGCCCTCCTCCTGGAGCGCCTGTCGACGCAAGTGCACCGGTCGAGGACGCATTCGTGATGCCCGCCCCCGCGGCGCTGCCTGTTGTGGCCGCAACCGCACCGAAGTCGGAGCCACCGCGGGACGAAGCGGCCGCCACAAACGCGTCTCCCATCACCAACGATTCAGTCGTCGCTGACGAAGCCGCCGTGAATCCGACGGCTCCCCAGGCTGCAACCGCTGACGCCACTGACACCACGAAAGAACCCTCGAAGGTTGTCGATGTGGTGGCCACGCCCAAACCAGAACCCACCATCGCAGAGCCGACGCTCGCTCTCGTCGAGCCGCAGCCGACACCGGTCGCTTCCGATGTTGAGCCACTCCTCGACATACCTTCACGGCCGGCCGTTGATCTCGATTCCATCCCCTCTGTGATGGCTCATTCGGAAAGGCCGGCAGAACCGGTCGAGATGGCGCCTGCCAGTGAGCCCGTCCGCTATCTCGTCGTTCCCGAGCGGATTGCGCGGCAGGCCGATACATCATTTGTGTCGCCGCCGGCCGTTGAACCACCAGCAGAAGCGACGCCACCGGCGCCTGTTGCCGCGAGCCAGCCACCTGCGGTCACGGCCACGCAAGCCCCGGCCAAGAGGTCCGCGCAAAACTCGGCGCCACGATCAACTCAGGCGGTGCCGCGAACAACCGCAAAGACAGCGGCCCCGAAGTCGGCGGCGTCAACGCGATCCAGGTCTGCGCAGCCGGTGCGACCAAGGTCCGCGCAGTCGGCGGCACGAAGCAATCCCCATGAACGCATCAATGGCACGGCGAACAGCACGGCCCGACCCATACCCCAAGAACGTCCGCAGCAGCAGGCACAGCAGCCCTCGCAGCAGGGTCGTCAAGCAGCCAAGCCGAGGCAAAACCAGTCATCGAATCGCACCGTCGCCGAGCCGAGCCCGCGGAACTGGGGCGGGATGTTTCCCAACATCTCGGCTGGCATCGAAGCCGTCGGTAATCGGTGGCGTGGTGGCGGCGACGAGGCTGTCGCCACTGACATCCCCTCCGACCAACGTCGGAAGTGACCGAAGCCACGCTCAGTTGTCGGTCACGGGGATGACAATGCGATAGCCACCCCCTGAATCGGCTGCGAGTTTGGCAAGCAATGGCGACTGGGGCGGCCCGTTATTGGCAGCACCAAACTGCACGACGAAGAGCCGCGTGCGACCGAGACGTGCTGAAAGTCTCTCGAAGTCATGGGCAGCGAGGTCGTTTCGCGGGTCGCCGTCAGTCAGAAAAAAAATTTCGTCTGGGGATACGGCAAGGGCCGCAGTGAGCGCCTCGGCATGCCGCGTGCCGCCGGCTGCCGCGACGCTATCGACAAACCGTCGAACGCCACGGAGGGTCTCGTCGTCGGCGAACATCGGCCGGCCCGGGCCCCCGGGAGGCGTGTAGACCGTCACCCGGTCGCTGTAAAAGAAGAGATGGAACTGCTGCGAGTCGCCAAGGGCCTCGAGGCTCGCGAGAAGCCCACCCTTCGCCGCGGCCATCGGCTGGCCCTCGGGCTCTGACATGCTGCTCGATCGATCGCAGACAAACGCCACCCGACGGCCCTTGACCTCAAAATCAAAAAAACGGGACCGCTGCCCTGGCGAGACCGGCTCTGCCGCGAACACTCCAGCCGCAAGGATGACCAGCATGCTCGTCCACGCCGCGGCTCGTGTCATCTCATGGCTCCACGATGATCTTGCCCGCGAGCGCCCCGGAGCCGCCAACCGTTGCGGCTTCCTGAATCGCGTGTGCCTCGGCCACATGCTCGAGCGTCACGACACGATCGACCGGCGCCCGAAGCTGACCACTGGCGAGCCATCGGTTGATGTCGGCCGCGGCGGCTGCCTGCTCCTGGGCACGAGCCTTAAACATGACAAACCCGAGAAGCTGGCAGGTCTTCACATAGAACGGTCCCACGGGAAATTCGGGACGGGCATCGCGGCCGGCCATGATCACCATTCGCCCCCCATCAGCCAGCATGGCGATGGCCGTATCGAAGTCGGGCTCGCGGCGGGTTTCCCAATGCACGTTGACACCCCGTGGTTCAGCCTCGAGCACGGCGGCCACGAGATCAGGACGACGGTAGTCGATCGCCACATCGGCCCCGAAGTCGAGCACGGCCTTCCGCTTCTCGGGTGTCCCGGCCGTCGCGATGACCCGAGCGCCGAGCGCCCGGGCGATTTGCACGACTGCCGAGCCGACGCCTCCCGAGCCACCACTGACAAAAACGGTCTCGCCCGATTCGAGCCGCGCATGGCTGACGAGCCCAAGGTGCGCCGTGATCGATACGAGGGCCGCGGCGGCGGCTTCGCGATCGGTCACGCCGTCGGGCGTGGGATAAAGCCACTGTTCGTCCACGGCGGCCAGTTCGGCGCAGGTGCCTTGGCGGCCAAGCAGCCCCTGGTTTGAGCCCCACACCCGCATGCCGGGTCGCAGCCGATCAACGTCCTCACCAACCGCCACGACGTCGCCAGCGAGATCACATCCAACGACAAACGGAAAATCCAGCGGCATGGCAATCGTACCGGCTCGCACGTAGGTATCGATCGGATTGATCGCGGCGGCCCGCACCCGCACGAGCACCTGCCGTGGCCCGGGCACTGGATCGGGCAACTCACCACACTCGATCACGCCTGGGTCACCCGTGCGTGTGATGAAAGCCGCCCTCATGGTGCTGGAGCTCCGATGCGATGCTGTGGACGAAGGCAGGCGACACCGGCGGCGATGGCAACCATCACACCGACGGCAGCGACGATCCAAAGCAGCATCGCGACGCCACCGACCGAGCGGGCTGTCTGCTGCACGAGAACCTCGTCGGCGATGGCGCCGCGATCCACGCCCGATTGTTTGACCGCGAGCCAGGCCTTATAGACCGTCACGACGTCGGCTGAGTCGATCGCGGTGCGGATGATGGACTCGTTTGGAAGACGCTGCGAGGCACCTCCGTCGAATCGGGAGAGCATGCCTGCCGTCATGGCCGCCACGGCAGCCAGAGCACATCCCACAAAGAGCCATGCATGCCTGGCTTGCCATACCCGCTCATTCGTTACGCGATCCACGTGCTCGAGCGCCGCAAGCTCGCGAAGTCGAGGCACGCTGACGATCGTCCCACACGTCGGGCAGGTGACCTCTGATCCAGCCTGCCCTAGTCCAACAGGAACCGTGGCGGAGCAACGGCAGGGAACGCGGAAGATTCTGGTGGTGCCGGGCATTGAATCCGCGAGTGAGCCAAGTGTCGGATCATTTGAGACCATACCCACGCGGCCAGTTGCCGGCAGGGATTCTCCCGCCGGTTTCTTTTACCATTCGTCGAGAAAAAACGACGGAATTCTGGTCGATCGGTCAGAAAAAAACTGGCCTCGCGGGCACCCGACCGGCATAATGTGGAGTCCCCCGGAGGTTTCCTTGTGCCGGCACGTCGCCTGCATCCCGCCCCGTTTCCCTGGATTCTGCGACGGGAGTTTTTCCTCCCTCCGCCGAGGCCAGGTGGTGACGGGTGGCCTCGCCTTTCCCCGGGGACAGCGGGGCGGCTGGACTTGCCTGCCCCTTGAATCACACTGTCGGCACCCCGAAGGATTGTTCGGGGGCCGCTCACCGCACGCCGGCGTGAGCCGGAATATGAATTGGTCCCATTGTTAGGAATCGCTAAGGAGCCCCGCTTTGTACGATTCGTTGTTGGATGAGCTCGAAGACGACGTCGTCACGAATCCCCAAGACGTCGAGGAACTCACCGAGAAGGTCGTCGATGCCGAGGAGGCCGATGCCGACTTGCTCGCCGACGATACGGAGGTGGTTGCCCTCGTTGACGGCGACGCACCGGTCGACGCCGATGCTGATGCCGACGGTGAACTCGGCGACGACGTCCTCCCCGAGCAGGTCGAGAACTGGTCGGACGATCCCGTGCGCATGTACCTCACGCAGATGGGCGAGATCCCCCTGCTCACCCGAGCCCAAGAAATCTTCCTCGCTCGTCAGATCGAGACGACGCGAGCCCAATTTCGGGCCAAGCTCCTCGAATGTGAGTTCGTCGCGCAGCAGGCCTACCGTGTGCTCCTTCGCGTTCATCGAGGCGAGCTGCCGTTCGATCGGACCGTCCAAGTATCGGTGACGGATCGTCTCGAGAAGGATCAGATTCTCGGTCGCCTCCCGCATAACCTTCGCACGCTTGAGGTGTTGCTCAAGCAGAACAAGGCTGACTACCGAATCGCATTGGCGAAGAAGCGTCGGATGGCAGATCGCCGCGAGGCGTGGGCGCGGCTTGGGCGGCGTCGGACTCGCGTGGTGCGTCTCATCGAGGAACTCGGCCTGCGGACGCAGCGCATCGAGGCGATGATCCCACCGCTCTACGCCTTCGTGACCAGGCTCGCCGAGCTCAAGACGAAGATCGACGCGAGCAAGCGGGCCAAGCAGGCTCCTTCGGTTCGTCACAAGCTCGTGGAGGAATATCGTGGCATTCTCAAGAGTTGCCAGGAGACGCCCCGGAGTCTGAAGCGGCGGATGAACGAAATCCGGCAGACCTTCGAGAAGTATCAGAAGGCCAAGCGAGGGCTCTCCGAGGGCAATCTTCGGCTGGTGGTGTCGATCGCGAAGAAGTACCGCAACCGCGGCCTCTCCTTCCTCGATCTCATCCAGGAAGGCAACGCCGGTCTCATGCGTGCGGTTGACAAGTTCGAGTATCGCCGAGGCTTCAAATTCTGCACCTATGCGACCTGGTGGATCCGTCAGGCCATCACCCGCGCCGTGGCCGACCAGAGCCGAACGATCCGCATTCCCGTCCACATGGTGGAGACGATGAGCCGCGTGCGAAACGTGGCCCGTCAGCTCCTCCAGGAGTACGGCCGCGAGCCGACGATCGAAGAGATCGCCGCCCGCGCCGGCACCCCGGTTGACGAGACGCGTCGGGTGACGGCGATGAGCCGCTACCCGATCAGCCTTGATCGGCCGGTGGGCAACAGTGAAGACAGCCACTTCGGTGACTTGCTCCCGGATACAGGTGCCGAGAACCCGGCGGTGGGTGCGGCTCAGGAGATGCTCCGGAACCGGATAGCCAAGGTCTTGAAGAGTCTCTCCTACCGTGAGCGAGAGATCATCAAACTCCGCTACGGTCTCGGTGACGGCTACAGCTACACGCTCGAAGAGGTGGGCCACATCTTCAAGGTCACCCGCGAACGGATCCGGCAGATCGAAGCGAAGGCGGTCCGCAAGCTCCAAGCTCCCGCCCGCAGTGAAGAACTGTCAGGCTTTATAGATTAGCGCCCGCGGGGGCATCCAGTTTTACGCCCGCCGGGCCATCCATGGCCCCGGCGGGCTTCCCTGGCCTCCGCCGGGGCGGTCGCACCTCCGGGCTCCCGTGCTCGTAACCGCTGCGGTGTGGTGCGCCCTAGCATCCGGGGCGTTGCCGAGCGTGTGGAGGCGGCGAGTCACTCGCGCGTCCCCGCACGCAGCGGGCGAAGCCCGCGCAGCGTGCCGAACGCCGACACACCCACCTCATACACGCCGGCATCCAAGCGGGGTTGGCCGTGCCCCAGGAGCCGGCGTTGTAGGCCGAGCGCAGCCAGGATGGCGAAGCGAGGGCTACACCGAGTGAGCGAAGGGCATGGATGACCGTAGCGAACGTCCGGCGACGGGGCACGGCCAACCCCGCGCCACGCAGGACGCGAACTCCCGAAGGAATGCGGCCACCATGTCCGGTGAGGTATTCTCATGTGATCGCTCTGCACACCTCACCGAAGGATTCATCATGGACCGCACGTTCCTGGCTCTGCTCGTTGCTCTCACCTGTGTCGCAAGCATCGCCGATGAGTCCCCGGCATTCCCACGAACCACGATTGACGTGGGGTGCGTCGTCACTGATATGGAGAAGAGTGTGCGGTTCTACACCGACGGGATTGGCTTCCGCGAGGCCGCGAGTTTTGATGTCTCGGCGGATGTGGCAAGCGACGCTGGACTGACCGACCTCCGGCCGCTTGCGGTCCGTGTCCTTACCCTCGGCGACGAGGCGACCGCCACCAAGCTTAAGCTCATGCAGGTTGCCGGCACCCTGCCCCGTACCGGTGACAACGACTTCGTTCACTCGCACACGGGCTTTCGTTATCTGACGATTTTTGTCGAAGACACCGACGCCACGCTCGCTCGTCTTGAGAAACTCGGCGTGAAGCCGATCGCGAAAGGCCCCGTCACGCTCCCCAAAAAGTTTGGCGAGGGAATCACCCTCACATGCGTCCGCGACCCCGACGGCAACATTGTCGAACTTATCGGGCCGCGGAAGGCGAGCCAGCCTGCGGAATCTTCCCCGCCCGTTCCAGCCAAGTGACCACCTCGGCCGCGAGGTCTTCAGGGCTTCGCGTTGCGGAGTCAACGACGATCTCCGGGGAGACGGGCTCCTCATAGGGGTCGTCGATCCCGGTGAAGTTTTTAATCTCACCGGCTCTGGCCTTCTTGTAGAGTCCCTTGGGGTCGCGGCTTTCACAGACTTCGAGCGGCGCCCTCACGAAAATCTCCACGAAGTCGCTGGGGGTGAGCATCGCCCGAACGGCGTCACGATCCCGGCGGTAGGGGCTCACGAAGGCCGTCAGGGTGACGATTCCCGCCTGGGCAAAGAGGTCGGCCACCGCACCGATACGACGGATATTCTCGGCTCGATCGGTCGCCCCAAAACCCAGCCCGAAGCGAGCCGCGGCCTCTTCCCCAAATCGCTCGCGAAGCAGGGCTGGCGAGGCGTTGAGCCCGAGACGGACATTGTCGCCGTCGAGCACAAAGGTGCGGCAGCCCCGAGTGTGGAGCACGCGATCGACCGCGTTGGCCAGCGTGCTCTTGCCACAGCCAGAGAGGCCTGTGAACCAGAGCACACAGCCTTTCTGGCCGGCTGCCCGCTCACGTTCCTCACGACTCACCGCATGATCATGCCAGCGAACATCCACCACTTCGCGCGTTGTACTGTCGTCGTTCATTCCTGCTCCTTCATGGTCGTCATTGAATCGGTCACCACGCATCGAGTCGGACCGTCAGTTCGATCCGCTCGACGTCACCATTGGCCGCGCCGTTTCGATCGACCGACAACCGCACCCGCTCGCCAGGGCCGCGGCCGGCGAGCCGCGCCGTGAGGCCCTCG
>JBGTGN010000084.1:0-7764 GCA_041746715.1 Pirellulales bacterium
GAGCCGAATGTCGCCTCCGCAGACGGGACACACCAGCGGGAACGCCTCTTCGATCTTCGCGAGGAGTTTTGCCCATGCGATTCGAGAGGTGTCGTGTGAACGGGGCTTGTCGTCTGCGTCGGAGCGTCCAGCCGAAGCCCCCTCACCCCGGCCCTGGCCCGGAGGGTCCGCAGGGACGGCGCCGGCCGAATGACCACAAGCCTCACGCTTGGCAATCTTCCAGCTGCCACATGGGCCAATGCCACGTCGCTTTCCAACTCACTCGTCGTCGAACAAGACGACAGGCATCATCTTGACCGCGACGAACCAAGTCTCCCGCGCCTATAGCGGCTTCGGGCAGCTCACAGCCGAGTGGCAGTCCCACACGGGCGTCGTCGACTACGGCACCACTCCGAAGGTGCAATACACCTACTCGGAGGGAATCGGTGGCAACCACAGCCGGCTCACGAAGCTCACCTACCCAAGCGGCTATGAGGTCAACTCCTGGTACATCGGAACGACCGAGTCGGCCATGAGCCGCCCATCGAGCCTGACGGGCCTGCGTGCTGGATCAAGTAGCGCCGTCACGCTCGAGTTCTTCAAATACCTGGGCGCCAGCACGGTCGTCGAGCGGCATCGTTCCGAGGTCAACGTGGGCCTCGTGATGGCCCCCGGTGGAACCACAGGAGACGCGGGCGACCAATACACAGGCCTCGACCGGTTCGGTCGGATCGCCGACCAGCAGTGGCGCCAAGGCGCCACCATCGTCGATCAGTACGGCTCCACCTACGACCGCAACTCCAATCGCCTCACCAGCACCAATGGTTTGAACGCGGCGTTCAATGAGGTGTTTACGTACGACGCCCTGAATCAGATTGAGTCGTACACCCGTGGTGCTCCCGCTGCGCCAACCATGACCCAAGACTGGCAGTTCGACGCTCTTGGCAACTGGACCGGTCTCACGAACAACGGCGTGGCCCAGGCCCGCACGGCCAACGCCCAAAACGAGGTCACGCAGGTCGGCGGCTCGACGATCGTGTGTGCCTTCCCTCGGCTCGCTTGCGCTCGCCTCAGTCAGGCACACAACGGCGATTTACAGAAGCTATGTTGCACTACTTGTCTACGGTCGTCGTCGTGTCGCCACCCGGCCAGCCGGGCGTCACGGCCACGCGAACATCGCTGCCGTCTCGCCACATGAACCGGGCCGACACTCCTGGGTACTTGGCAAGCACCGCCGGGCCATTCTTCGGCCCGAGCACGCTCGCGGCGGTGGCCAGGGCGTCGGCGGCCGTAGCATCAGGGGCAACGACCGTGACAGCGGCCGGTCCGTGGACACCAATGCCGGATCGCGGATCGACGATGTGGCTGTACCGCACCCCATTAATCTCGACGGCCTGAAAGGCGTCGCCCGAGGTCGTGACGGCCGCGTGTGAAAGAACAATCACCTCACCCTCATCTCCGCGTCGCAGTGGTGCGATCAGAATCCGCCAGCCGTCGGCACCGGGTGGCGCTTCTGATACGACGATGTCTCCCGAAACGTCAATCATCGCGGAGCGAATCTCGTGGGCTTCGAGAATCTCCATCGCTCGATCGGCGGCATACCCCATGCCGATCCCGCCGGCATCAAGCCGCATGCCAGGCCGCGTGAGCCGCACGCTTCTTGTTACCGCGTCGAGCTCGATGCTACCGGCACCAACGCTCGCCCGTGCTGCGGCGAGCTTGTCGTCACGGGGAAGTTTTCCCGAGCGACGGGATTGCCGCCAGAGCGTCGTGAGCGGGCCGACGGTGATATCAAAGGCTCCGTCACTTGTTTCGCGAAACCCTTCGGCGGCGACGAGCACCCGCCAAAGGTCATCGCTCACCAATACGGGTTCTTGCGTCGGCGCGGCCGCCGACACTCGAGAGAGCTCGCTTTCTGGGTCGTAGTCGGAAAGCACGGTGTCGAGCCGCTCGACTTCGGCGAGTGCCGCGGCAATGGCCGCCTCTCCCGTGGCCTGATCCGAAGCAAAAACCTTGATCTTCCAGGAAGTACCCATGCTCCGCTGGCCGCCGGTGACGGCAGCGAGGGAAGCAGCCTCCTCGGCAATGCACGCGGCGACGAGGCTCCCCGCAAGTGCCACGCTCACGGCGGCCGCGCGATAGAATCGTTTCATCATGAGTGACACCATCTCGCCTCCTGCCGTCGCGATTCAGTTTGAGTGTACGCCGCTTCGGAGCGTGCCCCGGCTCGACATTCCGATTGATGCGTCGCCTGGCTACCGGGCCCGCCTCGAGCGGATGCAGCGGGCGGTGGCTGCCCATGGCACCCGCAATGCCTACTACCTGAGCGATGGCTCCTGCACGTTTCGTTTTACCAACGATTCGAGGACCGGTTGGGTGCGGTTCAGCTTCACCGGCACGGTCTTTACCGATGATGCCGATCTCCAGACGACCGGTAGCGATCTCGACATTGCCCTCGACACGGAGACCTGTGACTGGCTCACCCAGCCTGCCGTGGAGTGGCTCACGGTCTCGGTTAAGCATGCCGTCGAAATGGAGTTTGATCGGTACATCGCCGCGGGCGACCTCGCGAAGGCTCGCGAGCGTCTCGCCCGGGAGCAGGCCCGGATCGATGAATCGGGCGGCTACCTCGGCATGAACCTTTGACGCGGCGGTCTCGCAGCCGGAGAATCTCATCGAGCGTTTCCTGGGCGTTCGCCCCGAAACTTCGAGCGTCTTGACTCGTTCAAGACGAGGGGCTTTGAGTGTCTTGAATGAAAGCGGTGACCTCCCATGACCACCAAGCGCCCCGCTGTCGATCCAGATGGCATACAAACGATCTCGTGGCCGACGATCGTGAGTTTTGGCGTCCTCGCGGTGTGCGTGCTGTTCGTGCTCGTGTACGTCGCTTCGGGACCGCCTCAGCAATCGGTCGCCCGAACGGACGCCAAAGCTGACGCCAGGCCAAAGGCCAGTCCAGTTCCCGAGCCATCGCCTCCTGCCGCGGAGCCCGCGAAAGCCCCGACGCCCGAGCCACAGCGGACACGCGACCCCGAACGAACGTCCAAGCCAGAGCGAACACGCGACTGGGAACCGAACCGCTCACCGGTGGCCGAGCCGCCATCCCCGCTCTCGGTCGCTTCGCGTGAAAGGCCGCGCTGGAAGAGGCCCTCGAGTCCATTGGATGTTCCCGCGTTTCCCGACGACGATGGGGTCACGTCGTCGCGACCAAAAGCCCCGTTCGACAGCGGTTCTCCTTCTGCGAGAAACGAGAAACCTCCCATGCCCGCGCCGCCTCCACGTGAGCAGCGGGACGTGGCCGCCGAGCCGACCCAGCCACCGGCTGCGGGTGATCCGGCTCCCGTTCCAGACAACACGCCACCCTCGATTCCAGACAAGGCGACGATCCTTGCCAAAACAAAAGAGGTCCGACAGGTCTTCAAGGACGACTACGCGAATCGTGATCCAAACGCGCGGGCTGCATTCGCGGAGCGACTGGCCACGAGTGCCTACCAGACGACCCGCGACTCGGCGATGGCTTACGTACTGGCGACCGAAGCTCGCGATCAAGCGATGCAAGCGGGCGAGGTCCAGATATTCACCGACGCGGGCAACTTCCTCACCGACACCTTCGGCATCGATACCCACGACGACGATATCGTCGCGTTTGGCCGCCTCCAGAACCTCTCCGGTCGATCGGCCGAGTGGTACGGAGGGCTCTTGGACGAGATCAACCGTCGCGTGGCTGAGCTGGTTGCCCGCGATGATTTCGATCGAGCGGTGCGGTACGCGAGTGTGGGCAAGACAATCGCATCAAAGGCCGCCGACACCGCGACGGCGCAGGAATGGACCACGCGGATCAAGGATTTATCGACTCTCCGAACGCAGTTCGGCTCCTACAAAAGTTCCCGGCAAGCCCTTCAGGAAAATCCCGACGATGCGGCTGCCAACACGAAATGGGGCACCTATCTCTGCTTCCTGAAAGGTGACTTCGCAGCGGGGCTTCCGCACCTCGCCAAAGGCTCAGATGCGGCCATGGCAGCGCTGGCGAAGCGAGACATGACCCCGAGCGGTGGCGTCGCGGAGGCCGTTGCGCTTGCCGACGAGTGGTGGGACTACGGCGAGAAAAGCAAAGCGTTTCGCACCCATGCTCGTCAGCATGCCGGCGAGCTCTACCGGGCAGTGCTGCCCAACCTCAGCGGCTTGGCGCTCGCCAAGACCGAGAAGCGGCTCTCGGAGATCGAGCCTGTCTCGACCGGTGGCATGGGGGGTAATCCTGTGGAGCAGATCTTGATGGCTGGCCCATGGTTGATCCGGTGGGAGCGGGTCGTTGGTCTCCGTGATCGCTTTCCCCCGAATCGTGAGCGGGAGAATCAGGATGAAGACCGCTACGAAGAGACCATTCGGTTTCTCGAGGGGGGGCAGGTCGAGAGTCGCTTCTTTGTTTCATGGGAGATCCGAAACGAGTTTCTGGAGCTCACAGGCCGGGAGTTCGAAGCGCCTCTGGGGGGCGCCGGCGGACCACCGTTCGGCGACAATCGGGATCGTCAGTTTCACGGGAGAGCCGTGCTCGTAGGCACGGAGCTTCGTCTCATCGCCTACCGCGGCGACCACATCGATCGCCCGATCTTCCGGGGCGTCGGAACTCGCCAACCGGCGGAATGAACGGCTGCAGCACGCAAGGGACGGCCTTTCTGTCAGCCCGCAGGGCGAACTTCGAGCAGCACGCTCTGGTTGTCGGTGCCTCGGAGTGGCCAGGTGGCGATGGTGCGGACAGTGATCTTCTTGCCGCGGCCAAGGGCATGGGCTTCGGCGAGCTCATCCGCCCAGCGTGGCCCCTTGATCACGAGGAGTCGGCCGTAGCTGGCGGCAATCGGCTCAAACCAACCGAACAGCTTTGAAAGCGGAGCCACGGCGCGGACGACCAGCGTGTCGAACCGCGACGGACCGCTCGGTCGCTTGGCCACGAGTTCCTGCGCGGCAGCCGCATGCACCGGAATTCCGAGACCGGCTTCGCGAACAATCTCCGTGACCGCCTTGGCCTTCTTGGCCACGCTTTCACAGAGCTCGACCCGCAGGTCCGGCCGGAGAATCGCGAGGATCACGCCCGGCGTGCCACCCCCGGTGCCTACATCGAGCAGCCGCTCGCCATGCGCCAGATGGGGTACCACCGCTGCGGCGTCGCCGACATCCCGCGACACGAACCTCGCGACATCGGTGTGCCGCGTGAGATTGAGCCGCTCATTCCAGGCCCAAAGGCTCGTCGCATAGGCGGCGAGTTTGCCCGCGGCCTCTGGTGCCACGGGGATACCGAGCCGTGCGGCTTCGGTGGCGATGGCGCCGGCGAGCGACTCGCCATCCCCTTCGGCCACGTCTTCGGGATTGTGTGTCACTTGATAAAGAGCATCTCGCGGTAGGTCGGCAGCGGCCAGATGTCATCCGGGAGGATCGTCTCGATTTGGTCGGCTGTTTCCCGAAGCTTCATGAGGGCGGGAATCACGTCGTCATGGAAGTGGGTCACCTCATGGCGAACATCGCCGTGGCCATCATGCGCGACGGCCTGCTCGACCGTGCTGATGCGACTCTCGAGATCGCCCACAAGGCCGGTGAGTTTTTCGAGCGTGCCGAGATGCGGTGATTTTCCGAGCGCCTTGAGCTTCGTCGCGATATCCACCAGCTCGCCCTGGTAGCGGTAGGCCGCTGGCAGAATCATCGTCTTGGCAATCTGAATCGCGGCCTGCGCCTCGGTGTTGAGGTCTTTGCAGTATCGCTCGAGGTAAATCTCATAGCGGCTTCGCATCTCCCGCTCCGAGAGCACGCCATACTTCGCAAAGAGTGCGATGTTTTTCGGTGCCACGAGCTGGTCGAGCGCCTCAGGCGTGGCCGTGAAGTTTGGCAGCCCGCGGCGAGCGGCCTCCTCATGCCATTCCTGGGAGTAGCCGTTGCCATTGAAGATGACCGCCTTGTGCTCGGTGATGATTCGCTGGAGGAGTTTTTCCACAGCGGCCGGCAGCTTCGCGACGTCGCCACCAGTCGCCGCCTCGAGCTCCGTCGCCACATAGTCGAGACTCTCGGCCATGATCGTGTTGAGGGCCACGAGTGGCCCGGCGATCGACTGGCTTGACCCCACGGCGCGAAACTCAAACTTATTTCCCGTGAATGCAAAGGGACTCGTGCGGTTGCGGTCACCGGCATGCTTCGGAAGCGCCGGCAGCGTGTCAACGCCGACGGTGAGGGTGCCGGTCTTCTTCGAGCTCGTGGCCTTGCCCTGCTCAAACTGCTCGAAGATGTCGGTAAGCTGCTCACCCAGGAAGATCGAGATGATCGCCGGCGGGGCCTCGTTGGCCCCGAGACGGTGGTCGTTGCCACTCGAGGCCACGACCGCCCGCAGGAGATCGGCGTGGAGATGGACCGCGCGGATCACCGCGGCGCAGAACACGAGAAACTGCATGTTCTCATGCGGCGTGTCGCCCGGCTCGAGGAGGTTGCCAAGCCGGCAGCCGACCGACCAATTGACGTGCTTGCCCGAGCCGTTGATCCCCTGAAACGGCTTCTCGTGGAGGAGGCAGGCCATGCCGTATTTCTGGGCCACCCGCGTCAGCAGGAGCATGATCGCCTGCTGATGGTCGGTGGCGATGTTGGCGTTTTCATAGACCGGCGCGATCTCGTACTGGCTCGGCGCGACCTCGTTGTGACGGGTCTTCACTGGAACGCCGAGCTTGAAAAGATCCCGCTCGGTCTCGAGCATGCAGGCGAGCACCCGTTCCGGGATGGCACCGAAGTACTGGTCTTCAAATTCCTGGCCCTTTGGCGGCTTTGCGCCAAACAAGGTCCGGCCTGTCATCACGAGGTCGGGCCGGGCAAAGAAGAAGTTGCGATCGATCAGAAAGTATTCCTGCTCCGGGCCGGCTGAGGCCGTGACAGGCCCGATCTCCTTGTGACCGAAGAGCGTGAGAACGCGTCGGGCCTGGCGGTCAACGGCCTGCATGCTCCGGAGAAGCGGCGTTTTCTTGTCGAGCGCCTCGCCCGTCCACGCGCAGTAGGCGGTGGGGATACAGAGTGTTGTGCCGTTGGGGTTGTCGAGGATGTAGGCCGGGCTTGTCGGATCCCACGCGGTGTAGCCTCGGGCTTCAAACGTGGCCCTCAGGCCGCCCGATGGAAAGCTCGATGCGTCTGGCTCGCCCTGGATGAGCTCGCTGCCGGAGAACTCCGCGACCGCCGTGCCATCACCAGTCGGTGTGAGGAAGCTGTCATGCTTCTCGGCGGTGAGGCCGGTGAGGGGATAGAAAACATGCGCGTAGTGGGTCGCGCCCTTTTCGATAGCCCAGTCTTTCATCGCGAGCGCCACGGCGTCGGCAATGGACGGATCGATGGGCTTGCCCTGTTTGATCGTGGCCTGGAGCGCCTTGTAGACACTCTTGGGAAGCCGCGCCCGCATGACGGAATCGCTGAAGACATTCGCCCCGAAGATTTCGCTCGTGGGCGTCTCGCGGAAGTTCCAGCCTCTTTCGGTGGGGCGGTAGGCGTTGATCGCGGCGATGGCACTGGCGCGTGGACTAGACATCGGATGCTCCTGGGACGGAGTTGCCAGTGTACCGGTAGGAGCGACTCACGCAGCCTGTCGGCCGCAAACGAAAGCGGAAAGCCGAAAGCCGCTGAACACCGACCCGAACACGATGTGCACAGACCACGGGCATGGCACGGAGGAAAGCTCTAGCGAGCGGCTGTCGTGCGGCCCGGGGCTGTCGCTGCCGGACGGGGCACCGCGCGGCGGGCCACCTCGACAGCAGCAGCGAGGCCCGTGTC
>JBGTGN010000085.1:0-28519 GCA_041746715.1 Pirellulales bacterium
AAGGATAGGATGGCCAACGGCACTTTTCGCAACCTCGGAGCGGGTGCTGATCGTCCTTCGAGCATAGCGGGAGGGTTGGGAGGCTGTCTCTGGGCGAACTGAGGAGGGTCGGATGCCCGCGAAGAGCAGTCCAAAAACCATCGATTTTCGCCTTCGGCGCAGTCCGCCGAGCAGTGCCTTTGATGAGGCACGTCAGAGGGAGTGGATGTCGATGACTGGAAGCTCGTCGGGTGAGGCCTGGACGCCATCGCGGTCGTCGTGGGCCTGGACGAGCTCGTGCCACTCGGTCGGTGGTCCTCGCGCGGGCGACACCGGTGGCGGCTCGACGGGCTCGCCGATGTGGCTGAGGATTCTGCGAATCGGCGCCGGATCGGTGATGAACGCAATGAGCCTGATGTCGCCTCCGCAGGCGGGGCACACCAGTGGAAACGCCTCCGCGATCTTCGCAAGGAGCTTTGCCCAGGCGATTCGGGAGGTGTCGTGGGAGCGGGTCGTGTCGTCAGCCCCGGTGGTGGCCTGGTTGGCTGCCCGGTCGTTCTGAGATTCGCCGTCCGCGGCCTTGCCCGCATTCCCGATCGCCATCGCAGTGACGCGTGGCCGCAGAGGGTGATTCGGCGCAAACACACCGTGGTAGCGATGCCGGTGTTTTCGAGGTGGTGGCACGAGGTCGGCGAGCCGGTCGAGCAGGTCGTGCGGTGACAGATTCACGACGCCCTGCTGGTCGGGCGTAGTCGACTTCTTCGCGTGGCCTGGACCAATCCACTGCTCGCGCTTGTGGCGAGGCAGCGTGTAGCGAACTTGGGTCGCCTTCCCGTCACGGCCCTCGATCACTGCGAGTCGCTCGAGAGCGAAGGCGGGCCGGGCGCAGTACCGCACGAGATGCTCGAGGCTTTTGTAAAAACGCGGCACGTCACGGTCTTGAAGACTGATCCGCACACTGGCATCGACAGAGAACCCGGAGTGCTCCCATGACAACAGGTCGGCGGCGGCTTCGGCGTCGAGGATCCCGTGACGGCGGAACCACCGGATGAGCCGGCGACGGACCCGCCCGGTCAGCGTCTCGAGATCGCCCGGCGTGATCGGGCGAGCGGGGATGAACTGGACGCCGCTCTCGGTCCCGTCCATGCGTGAGTCGGTCGTGGCATCGGTCGTACTCTCGACAAACACACCGTCGGTGACGCACGCGTGGAGATGGATGTGGTGGTTGAGGGCGGCCCCGAAGCGGTGGACGAAGGAGATGCCGCCGATGCGTGGGAGCGTGGCACCGTCTTCAGTCAGTGACGACGTCACGCCTGCCGCGTCCCGTACGAGCCGCTCGACCTCGCTCATGAAGATGGTGGTGAGTGCGGAGACGGCTTCGGGTCGCTTCCCGAGAAACCACCGCAGCCGTTTGGGGATGGAGATCACCCACTGGCGGACGGGCACGGGCGGGATGACGTGATCGACGAGATGGGCCGCCGTCTGGGCCATGCGTCGGCCGTTGCACGACGGGCAGATGCCACGCCCTTTACACGAGAAGGCCACCAAAAGATCGTGGACGCAGGAGCCGCAGCGGGCCCTGGCAAACCCGAAGCTGAGAATGCCGCATCGGAGGTATGACCGAAACTCCTCCTCGACATGCGCCGCCACGGGGTGCTCGCCGAGGTTCCGCGCGGCGAGCCAGGTTTCGAAGTGGCGGGCGACCATTCGGTAGAGAGGCGTTCGCTCGGGGCGACGGCGGGCGTAGTGCTCTTGTTTCCGGTGCGGCGTGCAGGGCCGTACCGGCTCCCGAGGCCGTCTCGGAGGGTGCAGAAGGGCGACCACGGTCGGGCTCGCTCGACCCCGGGGCCACACACGACCCCGCTATCTCTAGAAACGAGAGCGGGGGCCGAAACCGGCAAAATGGGCAGAGGCTGGGCGACGAGACGGCGGCCTGTTGGAACTGCACCGTCCCAAGCTGGGCGACCAACGCGCCTTGGAAGCCATCCCTTGTGCCATGACTCTGGCGTGAGCGTTGCAGTGGATGAAAGCGATATTCCCCGGCATTCTTGGATGGCGCCAGGCGTTTACGCCGCTGACACGGTCTGCCGTGCGCCTCGTCGATCAAGTCCGCAGCACCACACGATGTTCCGGTTCTTCTTTACGTGTGAGGGCCGGTGGCTCCAAGGATCGATGGGTCAGGACGCCGTTGCGGCCCGCCGTTGCCGCTTGCGTGCGTCGCGAAGGCGGAAGCTCTCGCCCTTTGCCTCGAGGATGTGGCATCGGTGCGTGAGCCGGTCAAGGGCGGCTCCAGTGAGCCGCTCACTGCCAAGCACTTCGGTCCGAACCGAATCGCACCCGTGGGTTTACGAGGATCGGTACGATGCGATCTGAATTGTGTGGATCGAGCACTGACACCTGGGTGTTTTCATCGCCGCCGACATGGTGCGTGATCACGATCCTCGCCCCGTCGGGAGCAACCTCGAAGCCGGCGATGCCATCCGGAAAGTGCGTGAGTTGCGTCATCGGTGTGCCCGGTTTCGCGACGCCCCCCTCGACGCGAAAGACTGCGATTGCAGCCGATTCCGTATCCGCCGGAACACTTCAGCACACACCAGAAAGATCACAGATCCGGCGAGTATCTCTGCCCAGTCTTGCAGGTAAAGCTCGTCCTGGCCGAACACATCGTTGAGGACAGGAAAGTAAATTCCGATTAGCAACAATGCCAGCGAGAAAAGCACAGCACCCGCGAGCCAGCGATAGAAAAATCACTCGGCCGCGATCGAAAAGCCTTCGCCCCCCGGTCCCCAGAAAAACGGAAACGGTTCCCCGAGCGGTCATGGAAATGGAACTCCCGAACCCGCCACGAACAAACAAATCCAGTTCATCCTCACCATGGGCAAGCGGCTCAACCTGAACACGGCGCAGATCGCCGATGAGATCGCCAAGATCACTGGCCGCGAAGTCGGGATCTATGACGTCACGAAGAAGGAAGCGGGCAAGATACTGGACATCTGGACTACTCAGGTTCCCGCCTGAAGGAGTGACCCATCGGCCCGGGGCCACATTCCTAGAGACGTGCCCCGACCGCTCTCCCTCGCGATCGTTCTGAAGTTCTGGAAGGCAATTCGTCTCCCGCGAGCCGAGCACTAGCCGCTGGCGATGTGTGGTGAACACCCAGTCTGAATTCGACGTTGGGGCAGGCTCCAGGTTTCCCAATTCCCTCATGAGCACTGGTACAGAAACCGGGGAGGGGTCAGGTCAAATCCTTCGCACCACTCCTCGATGAATCGCTCCCATTCACGGTCATCGTAGGATTGAATGACATGCCACTCGTTGTACTGGCCGCTCGAGAGATCGAGTCGCTTTCCATTCGCCGAGTCTTTGGCCTGCGATGCAACGGTCAATTGTGGTTTCATATTCGCCATAGCTGCACAAAACGCTGGTAACGCAAACAAGGCAACCCTATTGGCAAGGGTTAGCGTCAGAATTCTAAGCCCAAGACAAGCTCGTGTCAGCAAGCGAAGAGCGAATCGCTCCCGTCATCGAGGGAAGTCGAATTCGTTGTCCCGCGACGAAGTAGCCATAGGGATAATCCGGGGATCACTAGCAGGGCCACTCGTGTTTGAAGTGGAGTGCTCCGCATAGGCAAGGTCCGCGTTAATGGGTTTGTATGACTGATCGCCCCGGCAGGCGGGCAGGTCGCCACTCCCTCCACTTTTTGTCTTCGGTGCGTGTCACGTTGCGTGAATCTCGCTCGACGTTTGGAATATTGGGTTCACGCCGCTCACCGCGGGATCGGCTTCCTTTCATGTCACCGCCCGTCGAGGCCGCCCACTACGAAACTCCGCGGGATGTGCCCAGGCAGCACGAGCTTGTCCAGCGGTGTGCGGGCCACGCGACTGACCAGCGGTCCAAGTCAGTCTCGCAGGCTATCGCGAATCTCCTCGAGCAGCCTCGCCACATAGAGCGCCAGCTTGATCATCTCAGCCACCGCCAGCTAGGTAATGACCAATGCAGCGGTGAGGACCAGGCCGAGAATCCCAACGAGCCCCTTTGCCGGCCCAGGCATCGGAGCCTGCGAAAGAAACCCTGCCAACCCCACGAGCATGCCGAGCCCAGCCAGCCCCCCGAGCACCATGAAAAACCCGGCGGTTATGCTCAGGGCTGGAAACTCGCGCCGACGCTTGCTGCTGGAACCACCACCACGAGTTCGTGGCATTGCCTTCCCCTTGTTTGTGCGCCCAGGCGACGCTGACGTGACGACCGGCATCGAATCGCTGGATCCTTCGCGCGGAAAGAGTCCCTTTACCATGCTCGCTTGAACCCACTGCGGCGCCCCGTCTTGCCAAACCAGGTCGTCCGGCCCGAACGCTCCGCTGTCGGCCAGGCGACGAAACTCGGCGGCCTCAAAGGGGCCGTACTCTTCGCCTTCGATGGAATAGTGCCAGGCCATGGGCGCGCCGGGGTGGTGCGAATCAGGCGGATATCTTGCCTGGCGCTGCCCACCGTCGCAATTGGCCCCGCCGACTTCCGCGTGTAGCATCCGTCAGGATGCAACATGTGAGTCGGGGTTGGCCGTCCTACTGGGCACCCGCTCTGGGTTCAGGCGGTGTCGGCCCCACGCGAGCACGCGATCTGAATAAGAACGCCTGCCGTTGCTTTTCGGTGTCGTGAGACCAATCGTGTGGCGACGATGAGTTTTTCACCACTCTTGTTGACATCGCAACCCGCACTGGTACGCTCCCCCCGTTCGTGGCAAAACGAGAACCGCTGCTTTGAAGTCCACCCTGTTGAAAAACGCCTACTTCTCAGCCGATTTTGATCGAACGCCCGATATTTCTTGAGGAACTGAAGCATGAGCCGCAAGCCGCCGTCACGCCGAAACCAATGGTTCTCGAAGGTTCTCAAGCGGCGTAGCCGTCGCCAGGCCCGTACAGGGCGGTGCCGCAAAAGGCTCACGCCGGTCGAGTGCCTCGAAGCCCGAAAGCTTCTCGCGATCACGCCCATGTTCGCGGCTGGCCAGCTCACCGTTACGGGTGACGGTGCCAACGACACGGTCTCAATCAGCACCATCGATGTGGCGGGGTCTCCCCAGGTAACAGTCAATGGACAGTCGATCGGCACCGGCGTCGATGCCTCTGCTGTGACGTCGATCGTGGCGAACCTGGGCGGCGGTAATGACACGATGAATCTGTCCAGCTTGGACTTTTCGAAGTTCACCGGCCTCACAAACAACTCGGTGACGCTCAACGGTCAGTCAGGCAACGACACGCTAACCGGCACTTCGCTCGGCGACATTCTCGACGGAGGCGATGGCAACGACACCCTCGACGGCGGGGCCGGCGACGACCACCTCATCGGCGGGAGCGGCAACGATACGCTGATTGGCGGTGCCGGCGACGATCTCATTGATTGCGGTCTCAACAACGACGTCGTCTCGTTTTCGGGCATAGGCAACCTTGGCTCCGACACGATCGTTCAGCCTGCAAGCGGCAACCTTGACACACTCGTATTCTCAAACTTCGGCGGTGCCATCACGATCGATATCGGGACCACGGCCTTGCAGGTCGCCCGCGTGGCGCAGCTATCGCTGACCCTAAGTGACGCCAACGGATTCGACAACGTTCAGGGCACTGCATACGCCGACACGATCTACGGCAACAGCGGTGGAAACAGCCTCATGGGCAACGGCGGAGACGACACGATCTATGGACGGGGCGGAAATGACTGGCTCGATGGCGGCGCCGGGAACGATTACCTTTACGGCGAAGACGGCGCGGACAACCTGCTCGGCAAGGGCGGCAATGATTTCCTACACGGCGGAACCGGTGATGACACACTAAATGGTAATGAAGGAAATGACTATCTCGCCGGCGCCGAAGGCGATGATTGCTACGTTGTCGCAAGCTACGGCAATAAGACTCTTGCCGAGGCACAAAGCGGGGGCAGGGATCAGGTCGATGTCTCGTCGCAAACCCTCGTCGGTCCACTAGACCTCGGCACTACGTCCAGCCAGCAGATCACGGCTTCACTGTCTGTTCAACTCACCGCCGCTGGGGCCATCGAAGACGTGCGCGCGGGCAAGCGGAACGACTCCAATTCCGACGTATTCACTGTTCCTGGAATATTCGGACGAATCTCCACTGTCTCATTCACCTACCTGGGGGCATCAGCCGCGTACAAGAACCCAGTCTATGTGTATGAAGTAGGTGGCGATGGCGTTTCGATTAAGGTCGGCACGGAGCCCATTCTGCTCTTTACTAGCAATGTAAATGATCCGTTATTCAGTCAAGAACTCGCATATCCCGCGGGCACCAAACTGTCATTCTTTATAAAGCAGAACGGCGGGGAGCGAATATACGCGATTCCGCACTGGCCAAACTTGGACTACGTGCCGAACCCGACCAACCCTTTCTTGGCGCCAGTTCAAGGCGACCATGTCGTGACGTACGAGACTCGACCAGGAGAATTTCAGCTTGAATGGGAAGATCTCTTTAAGGGCCTGCCGAATCCCTTGGATTTAACCTACGACGGTGACTTCAATGACGTAGTAATGCAGGTGCGAACCACGGAAGCGGCGATCGTAGATCTGGATATTGACAGCGACAATAATAACGGGCTTTTCTTGTCGAGGTCTCCCGAAGAGGACGGAAAGGAGCTTGAGGAGGCTAAAAAGGTTGTCGTCAACACAAATGACACCGATGAGGACGGCATTCGTGACTATGCAGACAGCGTAATACCAGGCAAGCACTTCGTGCAGCTTGTCGTAGAACTTCCTGTCGGAATTCCGCTTGACGCGATGACACTGACGGTCAGCTACGAGGCATCGAACCCCGCCCTTGTTTCACCGGCGCCCGACTACATGAGGCCATTATTGGATGGAGCATTTCGGATTTGGAATAAGGATGCCGATTTCCAGCGCAACCCAGCGGGCGTTATGGCAGGTGGGCATTTCGTGGCTCCGGGCGTCTACGGTGACCTGGCGAGTCTGGGGTTTGGTGCCGGTGACGTAGCTGGAGCACGTAAGCTAACCCTTTACGTCGAGGGTGTAGAGTCTATGGGCGGAATTCCGGAGTCAATATCCGTGACTGTGCAAAGTACCTTTGGCCTGACTGGATCGGATGAGGTAAAGGCTTTGGTCGTCGACAACAGGCTAGTCATTGGAATTGACGGAACCGCCCAGGAATCATGGTTGGCCGGTCCCGACGGCCAACGTAGCAACGGACTTTGGAGTTCCCACGTTCGAAATTTGGTAGATGACTCGGATCCCTTTGCTATGACGATTTATGACATTGGCCCGGGTTGGGATGGCTATGATACGGACGACATTTTTGAATCGGTCTTAGGTCAGGCAGGTCAAATGATCGCGGACGCGGGGGGGGGCACGACGGTGGCACTGTTTGGCTGGAGTCGCGGGGCGATGGTCGCGCTGTGGGTTGCCAATCGACTCGCGGGTAATCCCGCCACCTACGATTGCACGGTCGCGTACGTTGGGATGTTAGATCCCGTCGACATGGCATCGCCGATTCCGTCATCGGCGGCGCAAATCGCGGTAGCGATCGGGCACGTGGATATCCTTGGCCCAAGCAGTGCTCCTCCTACCGGTAACGTGGATTATCCTGTGGGCTGGCCAAGCTCATTCTCGGACATCGTGTTTGTACGTATGTCACTGAATGACTGGATTGAGTCCACCAACGAGTCGGTTCAGGTGTCTCGTTATAGCGCGAACGCGTCCCACGGTGCCTTCGGGGGGTTGCCCGGGTTTAACCCGAGTCTTGTTGACGTGACTGACGGCGGCACCTACGACTACGTGATCGACATGGAACGCAGCATCGCAGCGGACGGAATTATTCGCGCTGGACTGCGAGCGGCAGGCTTCCTGTTTGTGCCGTTACGGGATGCTGAGTGGTATGGGTTTCCCGAAGATCGGCCTACTTGAGGCCGAGTCGTTGAGGAGCCCCGGGCAATGCTAGGCTCTGAGGTATCAATGCGGCGCAAAGGGCTGTTGGTGGCACTGGCGTGCGTGGTCAATGTGTCCGTAGCCGCGAGAGGTGTCGAGACGAGAGGGCCAGACATCGACACGCGGACGCCAGCGGGACATGTCTACGGAGGGTGCGAATTGTCGCCAGAGGACGCTCGGGCTCTCGCGAAAGCGCATCCGGTTCTTGTCCTAGAGAATATTCGATTTTTGCCGGCCGCGGTGGCCGCGAGTCTGTCTACGCCCTTTATGGATACATTTCTGACCCTTCCTCGACTTGAGAGGATCGATGCGGATGCGGCTCGAGAGCTCTCGGGCCGACGAGGGCACTTACGGCTCTGGGGTCTGACGGAGGTTACGCCCGCTGTGGCCTCTGCTCTATGTACTGGTGAGGGTCAAGGCGTTGAGCTGACGGGCGTTACTAGAGCCACATCGGAGACTTTGCGAGCAATCGTCTCTGGGCATCGCTCTTCAATAACGCTGGGGTTCAGGGAACTATGTGCTGAGCAGGCTGTTATTTTGGCGGAGTTTCATGGTGATGTTCACTTGCCTCGTCTTAGCAGGCTGTCGACCGATGCCGCCCGGTGCTTTCAACATCATTCTGGCGTGTTGGACTTGGGGGGAGCTGTCGTCTCGGAAGAAGTCTCACGTTTACTGCTCAGGCACAACGGCCCACTCTGGCTTCCTTATGTCCGGAAGCTAGAACCAGGAGTCGGCGATGTTCTTGCTGGTTTTCAATCCACTGTTTACGTGGTGCTAGAGGAAGTTGATTCGCCGGCACTTGCCGCCAAGTTATTTTCGGGACCCTACCGAGATGAAACAGTAATGAGGCTCCGACGTGCTTCACCGTTGGTGGCTGCGGAACTCGCGAGAAATAATCTTGGTTATCTGCCAAACCTTGAAGAATTGTCCGTCGACGCGGCAAGGGAGATTGCGCGCGTCCGCACTCGGTTGACTTTGGACTCTCTTACTAAGCTGACTCCGGATATAGTAGTCGCTCTTACCGATCGCGACGCGACGGTACGATTGGGTCTCGTTTCGCTCGAAGGGCCTGACGCCGTAGCTCTCGCGCAGGCGCTGGGCGAATCAAGGGCGCTCGTGCATCTCAACCGGCTTTGTCGCGTGTCAGATCCTGCCCTGAAGGTGCTGGAGGAAAACCCTCGCCTGCGTCTTCCTGCGATGGAAAAGCTTACTGTCCTCCGAGAGGGGGACTGAATAAGTGGCGTCGTTCTGTACTGAAGGTCCGGAATGGCAC
Source organism: Pirellulales bacterium (assembly GCA_041746715.1). Taxonomy (GTDB): domain Bacteria; phylum Planctomycetota; class Planctomycetia; order Pirellulales; family UBA1268; genus QWPN01. The sequence goes on from JBGTGN010000085.1 coordinate 9,195, forward strand.
TTGAATGGTTGAGCGGGCCTCAGCCGTTTCTGACGACCCCGTGCTACGTTACTCACGAAGGGATCAGACGTGTGGTCGAGATCATATTTGGTTGCCGCCTGGCTAGAACAATCAACCTTAGTTGGATGCCGTCGGCGCGATCCTGTATCCGGCTAACCGCCAATACCAAAAGCATCCTACGATGACTAAACTCGAGAACAGCGCGATTGTCATAACCTGGCGAGTCGGGTGAGTGGCGCCGGCCGCTCCAGGTCCGGGGTCTCCGAGGAAAACACTGACTAGGGTTCCTAGCACGGGTGTGAGGAATACTGCAAGGAGCACAGTGCGTGGCGCTACGTGCGCGCCCAATAGTCCGCGCGCAAGTAGAGGGGCAACTACGAACAAAGATATGCCCAAGACAGTCGCGATCAGAATCGCTGTGACGAGGTCCCACGGGGCGTATTTTCCTCGCAAATAGAGCGCTGCCGCAGCTGCGAGCACTAACAACATATTTGTTAGACAACTGGTAGTTTCTAAGACGACGGTGCGTCCGGAAGAGGAGCTAGGTACATTGAAGTGATATCGCTTACGCAGCGCAGCCAAGGGGAGCGTGCCGAGCAGCATTGAAAATGGCGCGACTGAAAATACCTGTAGCCGGTCGCTTGCAAAGTCTTTGAACTGCTCGGGGTGGGACGCACGGTAGCCGGTCCACGAGGCGAACATCCAGGCTACACCAAGCAGGCTTACGACGGCCGCCCGATTGCGAAGGGCACCCGGACCCCATGCGAGCCAAACTGCTAGCGCCATATACTCGCCTGCGTACGCCCCGAATCTCACAAGCATTGCCCCCTCTGCGGAGCCGCGGCCGGAGCTAGCGGAGTTCAATAGGAAATTTAGTCCGGCGCCGACAAGTAGCGGAGCGATCAGAGGGGCAATGGAAGCAAAAAAGTTGCGAAGCTGGGGGCTTGGCAAGTTACGAGTCGTCATTCAAAATGCCTTTCACGGATATGAATCTCGGGCCAGTCGCCCAAGAGTGTGTCACGGGCTCGTGAGCGGTTCAATGTGCCGCGGGTAGCATCAGCTATGTGACGCAATCTGAAGTTGCGCGTATACTTTCGTCTCCAGTCACGCCGCGGCATCAACGAGTCGCCGCTACTGCCTCACCGCGAGCACGAACGGCTTCTTAACGTCTACCACATCGCCGTTTTTTGTCAGGTATTTCACTACCGCGACTTTGGCCCTGCCGGCTGTCTCGTTCAGCGGGATGGGTGCGATGATGTCGCGAAAGGACTTCGGCGGGATCGGCGTCTGGTGAAGGAACGTTTGTTCGTTGCCCTGCCCAAGGATACCGTTGGTTGGGTTGTCAAACTTGTCGAAGAGCGCAATGCGAAGCTCGACGGCGTCGATCCCCATTGCCGACGCGTAGCAAAGTGTGATGGCTACCTCTGGACGATTGATCGCGTTCATACTGATTCCACCGGTTCCAGCGATGATCGCTCCGTGCTTCTCGAGGATCTTCGCCATTTGCTCTTCGTTCTTCTTCTCAGCGTCGGCGGCCTCCTGCTTTCGCTTCTTCGTGAATGCTCGAAGATCATGCGGCGATTGGTCGGATCGTGTCACATCCGGAACTCCTCGCCTCTCGCGTTCCTGCACTCGATATTGTGGCCGAGGTTGAGTCGGGCTGGCCTGCTTTGGAAATCTTGATCCAGTCAGCATGAAGGTCGCTCACGCTTCGGCTGATGAGGCGGGTGGTACAACGAAACGGCAGAGAAGTCGCCGTCTGGAAGCGATTGTGTGAAGTGGACCCCGGATTTCGGACGCCCTGATAAGGTGGATTCTCCTGGTTGGGAGGATCGCTCTCAGGAGCAGGAAGATGGCTGGAGAGCGTCGATTGTTTGGGGCTGCTTTCAAACGAAGGTGGCCCTTGCGGCGGCCACGGAAGACCGGACGACGGCCCAGCTGGCGAGCCAGTTTGGGGTTCATGCAAGCCAGGTGACGGCTTGGAAGAAGCATCTTCTGGCTCCGGTGGCCGATCTGTTCGTCGATGGACGACGGCGGCGGCCTGAGGATGCGGTGGATGAGCATGATCTTTTTGAGCAGATCGGCCGCCCCGCAGCCTCGAAGTTCTCCTCGTCGCAGAGCGCTCCGATAGCCTGGGCAATCTTGGCGTTGAGCAGTGCCTCGAAACGTGGCGCATCAGTCGTCACACCACCGTCGATGATCTTGATGATGACCTGCCCGGCTCACCTCTCATCACGAGATCGACCGTATCAAGGTCTTCAAGCATGGCTTTTGCTCCACACTGTCTCGGTTGTCCCTTACCCCGATTCTCGGCAGAAGTCGCGGCGGCTACTGCCACCGCAAAAATGGGTCGCCCTCCCAGATCTCAGCCTTCACGTCGAGCGGGGCAATCGCTTCCTCAAGCGTCTGCCGAACAACGGTGTCGTCCTCCGGCTTGTACTGGAACGCTTGGAGATCAATGTAGCAATCCCCTTGCGGCCGATGAACGATGTCGATCTGGATATCCTTTCGACCGTCCTTGTCGAGCTGCTGCCGCTCGCAATTCACCAGGGGATATCGCACAGTCTCCCCCGCATCGGCCGCCGCAGGACGAACAAAAGGATCAAACGCTTCCGCGTAGCTCGCCGTAAAGATCGTAAACGTGTACTCCGGCACTCTCGTACGGACAAGTGGAAAGAGTTCGCGACACCGCGTGTGGTTCATGTTTACTGCACACGTCGCAAACGCGACTTTGCCAACGACTTCCTGTGCTACTGCACCTGCTGCGCTCGCGAACTGCTGTCCCTCGACGCCCCTCAGCTTCAGGCAGTATCGAGGAAGGCCTATAAGCCGCTCGCGAAGTTCTTGTACGCTCCACGATGTCAACGCAACTTCGCTGACGGCTCGAACCTCGCTATAGACGCAGCTCTTGCATCCTGCCCACGGAGCAAGCAACCGCGCAGAAGGCACACCCAAGTCGCTATTCGACGCAGAGACACTCAGCCGAGTGACATCTTGCCCTACGCCAAGGTTAAACTCACGTCCCTTCGGTGCTGATATTGTGACGGAGGCATTCAAATCAACAGGAGCTTCACCGATGAACGCAACTGCCGCAACCGCCAGCATTTCAGCCTGGCTTGCCCTGCGCACGTTGAACCGAACGGAGACATCATCTCGGTTGCCAGCCCCCATCTTCCATGGTGAAAAATCAACCGGTGGCGCGCATAGACGAAAGCAGCGAAAGTCCGCTGACCGCCATTGGTCTCGCTTTCGCCAGCCCAAATCAGCGAATATCCCGAGGATCGATTTCCTTAGAGCCTGGCCGTTGGGCCCGAAGATGGCGGCAGAGCAGAATCGCGGATCGATGACCTGGCTCATGGTCACAAGCCCCCAGCACCGGCAAAAAAGTTGTACCGTGACGGTGACGCTTGCGCGAAGCTGATTGAATTCAACACGTTCTCAAGGGAATCCTGATCAGTGACCGCCTTAGTGAGCCAGTCCGGCCAGTCGTCAAGATCCTTCGTGATGTATCGCTGAAACGCACCTTGAACATATTCCGTCATCTCGGCAACCGTGCTCAACGACCGCAACTCTAGATTCTGAGCAGCCTCGGGAACATTGAAGTACTTGACGAACTTCTTGATGATGGCTTCGTCGTCAGCGGCATCCACCGTAAGCTTCAACTCGATGGCTTTGCCGCTCAGCAGGACATCGACATCGGTCTTGCCAGCCAAGTCGTCATCTACAAACTTGTTGAAGCTGATAACCGTGTCGGGATCGGCGCGAAGGGCAGCCGCGACTTCCTGGACTTCAAAAAGCCTTCCGGCCTGGGTCGGCACCCCTGGGACATCGCTGCGGAAACGCCGAATCAGCGCAATGCCACTCCGCATTTTCTCTACATCAATAGGATCGAGCGGATTAAAGTTGGTAATGGTTTTCAGGTCGTCGCTGAAATTGCGAAGGTGATCGATGTTCTTCGTGAACGAATGCCCGCCGTTGGCCGAGGTGCGCCCGATCACAAGGGCAATCGCGGTCCGTCGAGTTAGTCGAGGAAGACGCACAGTAAGCACGCCGAACCAAACGCTGCAGCAGACCCCGCCTCGTAGCTTGTTTCCAACGATTGGCTCCTGTGGCGGGGTTGCTGAGCTTGGTCTGTTGACGGCGGTCATCAAGCTGCGGGCGGGCCCGGGGGCGACCGAGTAACCCATGCAAGATCCCGTCCTCGCCCAGCTCGCGGCCCACATGCGTTACCGGCTCTCGCCGGTGGGGCTGCGAGACGACCACCGTGTCGACGAGCTGACCGGCCTGGTGATCCGACGCTGGCCCCACGCCCACCTCGAGGAGATCCTGCAGGAGGGCCGAAACCACGCGATCGTGCCGCACGTCATGCGGCTCCTCCGCGCCCAGGGCCGCGAGCAGTGGGAGGCCCGCCACGGGGTCAGCCCGCGCTGGAAGGAGCGGCTCGCCGAGGCGGTGGACGCGATCTCCGAAATCGTGCTCGAGCTGTGGTCGTCGCGCGAGGGCTGGCGGATCCGGCTCCGAGCGATGCCGCGGCGGTTGGGTGAGGCGGCCCGGGTGGTCGAGGGGTTCTGATGGACCTCGCTCACGAAGCATCGACGGTCTACCCGCCGGTCACCCGCGAGGAGCTCGACGATATCCGGAAGCGTTGCCTGCCCGTCGGGCCGCGGAACTGCTGGACAGGAACGGACGGATCGTGCGCGGCCGACTCGTGGCGGCTTGCGGCCGAGGTTGAGCGGATTCGCGAGCTGGTGGCGATGATTCGAAGAAGTCACGAGGCTTGTTTCTAACACCAATCCCACACGGGCCCGGAGTTCTTTGGGCACAGAGTGGTAAACTTCCTGTCCAGCCCAAGGTCCTTAAAATACATCCAAGCACTGCCGTGAACATCGCATTGCCAGTCCCAAGCCGCACTTGCGGTGAATGTGAGGAGTGTTGCCACGTGATCGGGGTGGCAGCCTTGCAGAAGCCTTGCCACACCACCTGTATTCATCAGACCGGAAGGGGCTGCGCGATCTACAACGAAAGACCGGCTGAGTGCAAGACTTACAAGTGCGTCTGGCTACAAGGCCATTTGCCCGAGGAGATGAGACCGGACAAGATCGGCTTAATTGTTGATTCAGAGGGTGGCGACGAGTGGGTGGTGATTCAGGAGTGTCGAGAGGGATCGCTGGCGACCCCTGTTGGAAGGCGACTGTTGGCGCGCCTTGCCCAAATGGCGACTGCCCTGCGCTGTGGTGTTCGAATTGAGCCCTACAATTCGCATGTAGATGCTGAGAAACGAGGCGACGTCAAGGAAAGCTACGTGGAAATCGCGCCGAAGGTGTGGATCCACGAGGAAGGAATGGAGCGAGCCGCCAGTCGCACTACAGGTCAGAAGGTTGGCACCCGCCGTAACGACCTATGCCCATGCGGATCTGGAAAGAAGAACAAGCACTGCTGCAACGTGCGGTGAATCGATACGGATGTTGGCTCGCAGGACGCTATCGGGCCTCTTGCCACGAATGGTTCGCACGCCAGCGTTTCGTGCGTGACTCGATCGAGCCAGATCGACTTTTTCCCGTCGAGGTCTTCCCAATCAATCCGTCATGCGCCGCGAGCATTGTCCCACACAGCGGCTTCCTCGTGTTCGGGCGGCTTGGGCTCCTTGCCGAACACCATGCACTCCTCGGGGTCTGTGGTGGCCCCGGTAGCAATGCCTGCCGGTCCACCGCCGATCGCATCCAGTCCGCTGAGTCAGGATAGGCCCGCACGAATCCGCCCTCCCCACGGCGATTGACGCCGCGCATCCCGTCGAGGCCAGTCGTGTTTCGTTCGCCGGAGTGACGAAAGACCAGGTGCACGCCACGCTTCGACCGCTGCCGAAGGCCTGGTCGGATCCCGCGAGCCTCGCACGCGGCCGCGGCCTCCGCGGAATCGCAGTCGATGACAGTGATGCCGCTGATGGCCCCGGTGACGTTCGCCGGCTCGAAGTCGTTCTCGCCGAACCACTCGACGAGCTCCGCATCCGTCGGCCGCTCGGTCTGAAATCGCTTCCACTTCCTGGCCGGCTTCTTGCCATTCGGAAGGAGCGGGATCACGCAGAATCCCTGGGCGAAAAGGTAGCGGGCGAGGGCTAGGCGGTTCATCGCGTGATTGCCCCCTCGGAGTTGAAGTACATTGCTGGGCGCTCGTGTCGGAAGGCGACGAGCAGATCCCAGGAGGCGTTTCGCACCCGCGGCTCGTGATTCATGTCGACAAGTTCTTCCGGCGTTTCGGCCACGTGGCTGGCCATCGAATGGACGAGCTCGTGCCCCTGGATCCAGACGAAAAGCTCGACGCCGTCCATGGCCTTGCGGCCAGCCTCGGCCCGGTTGCGCGCAAGGGACTGCGGGTAGGCAATCGGTATCCGCGGCATCAGCACCCTGACGGTTCGGTCTGCGTGGCGGTAGGCGCCGCCCCACGATCCTTGACCCTTTTGATAGCGACGACGCCCGGCCACGATCATAAGCCCGTCGAAACCCTCCCTCGGCAATCCAAGGCGACCGGCGATCCAGTGTGAGACGACTTTGACGAACTGCTCAGAGAAGTTCGGGGCGTCGAGGAAGAGGCGTGGCATGCCACAAGAATACGCTTTCGACTAGGCGAGTTAATAGAGGCGATCAACTGTTCTTACTTCTTCGCCTTTCGTGCTCTCTTTCTCTGCTTGGGCTTCCCGGACAATTCACCGGCGGCAATCCAGTCAGGGTTTCCGACGCGCCGACGGACTGCCCCATTGATTTTTGGTACGTCCTTTTCATCGATGCCAGTAAGCCGTCCGTCTGGCATACGAATGCCGAGATTGAGGCGTCGCGCTGCGCGCGACACGGCGGACTGCGATGCTCCGATAATCTCTGCGATCTGCGTTGTCGTCAGAAGTTTCATGCCGAAATGATAGTCCTAGCCTTCGGGCTCAACTGGCACGAACTGCCCAGGGGCCATCCACGACTGGCCGCCCGGGCCATCGACGAGGATCCAGCCCTCGATGTCTGCCACGTCCAGGACCGCGTACCGCTGGCCGTCGCGTTCGAGCTCATCGTCCGGGAGGAAGTCGTGATCGTGCATGGTTCTTGCGGATTAGGTTCCGTGGCGATTTGCCATGCGACTCAGCGATTTCCGCTAATCGACTGCTGCAAAGCCAAGCCGATCGGCAGCAGATCAGCGGCGCTTCGACCTGGAGCTGTGATCGCCTCAATCTTTGGGTATCCCCATGCTCCGCCTCGCGCAATCCCATTGAGACCGTATTCCTGGCCTCCATGCACGAATGTGATCCGCATGTCATGCCGATAGGCCCTGACCTCGCCGGATGGAACCGTCAGCGGCCAACGGTCGCCCATCGCAGCGCGAGACACGGATTTCTCCACGTACGGAGCACCACCGTACCGCAACACTGCAATAGCTGAAAAGACGAAGACAACAAGAACTGCCCCAACGCTCGCGAGCGTCTCAGACTGCTTCGCGCCGCTCGCTTTCGTCCGGCGGCGGTTCCCGCGGACTTTCTTGGTCGCAGCGTTCGTGTCGATGGCGATTGGTTCGGAACCGCTGTGATCGAGGAAGCTGAAGTCTGGCATGCGATGTGATCGTGAGGCCGTGAGTAAGCCCGATCCTACGTCCCGGTCCGCAGGTCCTCAACTTTCCCTGGCCCAATGATGCGGGGGACGCGAAGAAGTCTGCAATCGAGGAGCAGCGCAGGGGGTACTGGATGCGCGCGGTGCTATTGACGACCACACCCTCGACGATCCGCTCGCGATGCCGAAGCTGCTCCGCGATGCCCTTGCGAAGCTCGATCGGGCGGTCGACAAGTGCTATCGGTCAACGGCATTCACGTCTGACCGGCAGCGTGTCGAGTACCTCTTCGGCTAATATGAGCGGCTGGCCAGTCCGGTGCTGCCGGCAGGTCCCGTGCGCCGCGCGTCGAAGATCACGTGGATCCTAAATTTCGAGCGCGTTCGGCACCACGTGCCACGTCTTGCCTTGGCTGCTTCGCAGGATGAAGCATCGCCGCCTATCATCCCAGGCCTCCACAAGGCATTCACAGCCGGCGAATAGGACGCGGTCACCAAGCCTCCGACTACTCCCCAGCATGACGCTCGCCTTCGGCACAACAGACTCAAACAGACTCTTTTGCGATCACGACAGCCGGGCCATGTCACTGAACTCACACCAGACGCGAAGTCGATGCGCGTCCTGTTCGGGCTATGCGCCCTTCTACTTGCAATTGTAGCGATCGCTGTCCGACTCCCGGCCGGACTGGTTCAACAGAAGAGGCAGCAGTCCTTAAGGTCGTCTCGGTCCACGATGGCGACACCCTCCTCTTGCTCGATCGTGACAGCGTCAAGACGAAGGTCCGGCTCCTCGGCATCGACGTCCCCGAGACCGGTCAGGCCTTCGGCACGAAGTCACGCGACGCCCTGGCCGCGATGGTGAAGGGCAAGGCCGTCGAGTTCGTTTAGATCCATGACGACCGCGAGGCAACGCAGGCCTTGGCCCGATACGCTACGCTCAGGAGCTGACAACACCTCACGAAAGTGCCGTTGATCGGGCTATCCTCTATCCTTCGCTTGAAATGCGAGCCAAAATACATTGACACAAGTGTCGCAAACGATAAACTGCCGAAATGTATAGTAGTGCATCGGCACCATCCGAGCTAGGCGCGTTCCACATGTCACACTTTTTCAGATTAAACTGAAAACAAGAAAGACTTTGGTTCGACATGAGTGGAATGGCTGAGCTTAAAGTGTGCGACGGCTACCGGGTTGTATTCTTTTCCTTAGGAGTCAGGCTATGAAAGCGTTTTGTGCTTGTCTGCTCATTGTACTTGCCTGGGCCATTCCAGCGATGCTTGTGGAACAAGTATCGCACGCGACCGAACCGGCGGACTCTTCGAAAGAGTTCTCTCAGAACGTTGACGAACAGGCTGCAGCTACTGACGAGGAGACGCTGGAACACGTGCCAATCATCGTGAAGGTTGAGCACGCCATACAGACCAGTGAGCCGCCGAATCTCCTGATCACCGCATATGGCAAGGTGCCGACAGGTGGCTGGAGGCAAGTGCAGCTGATTCGCCGAATTTATGTCAACCCGCCGGCAGACGGGATCTGGGAGTATGACCTACTGGCCTTGCGACCTCAGGGTCCAGTCACGCAGGTCGAAACCATCGTACGAGCCAGAAACCAATGGAAAGATTATGACCGTAACATTAAAGGCGTACGAGTCTACGGCATTGGTCGTGGAGCCAAGGAGATCCCATTGAAATAGTGACCTGCCCCCCATGAATTGAACCAGTCTCTATCATCAGGGTAGGCCGACCGAGATCATCGCCCTGACCTGCCCCTCCTTAAACGTCGCCACTTTCAGAGAGAGAATCTCTGGTGGCGCAAACCAAGGGAGGGCAGGCGATGCCACGAGGGAAGAAGTTCACGGCGAAGCAGATCATTGGGAAGCTCCGCGAGGCCGAGGTTGGGCTGGCTCAAGGGAAGACCGTGCCCGAGGTGGTCCGGAAGCTTGGCGTGACTGAGCAGACCTACTACCGGCGGAAGCGGGAGTATGGCGGTCCGGGGACTGACCCGGCGAAGCGGCTGAAGGATCTCGAGAAGGAGAACGCTCGACTGAAGCGACTCCTTACGGACGCTGAGCTGGACAAGGCGATCCTTCGGGAGGCAGCCTCGGGTTGCCGCAGGCGTGCGCAGCTCAACTTCTGAGCCGGGCCAAGCGGCTGGCGTACGCTCTCGGCCATGCGGTGGCGAGGCATGAGCAGGCATTCGGGACGCTCGAGATCGATGTCCAGAAGCGGGCGGCTCAGGCACACTTCACGCCGGCCATGTCAAATACAAAGCCGACGATCGCCTGCGAAATCTGGTCTCGATCGGCTTGTTTTTCAAGCGTGTCGTACGCATGACGTAGGCATTTGGCCAGGAGTTATGTACCGGCCTTTCCCGTGAGCGAGAATCTGCAATCAAGGAATGAAGTGACCCAGTAGTCGGCGGCGGTGCCGAATCCGTCCTGCGACTGCTTGTCGATCACCCGCCCGTTGAGAAAGTGTCCCGGGCTGTCGACTCCCTCGAACAGGGCCGCTTTCCTAAACGATTAGCTTCGACTAAACGCGTCCTTCAGAATTTTGATCCTGGCCCGATCGCCCCGCGCCGAAAAGTGAAGCGGCTCATCCTTCGGGAAGGCCCAGATGACGAGTCGGTTTAACTTGTCGCTCTTGTATGCACAGAAAAGCAGCAGCGTGAATGGTGAACGGTCGTCCATTGACTTGCCGAGCCGATCTGCCAGCCGGACCGCCGCATTCTTAGCCGCAGCGTTGTTGCCCAACGCGTAGCGGATGACAAGACTTCGGACGTCATTGTTGAGCCCGGCCATGCCTGCCGATGTCTTGTTCCGAAAATCGACAGCCGGACGGCGTTCAAGCTTGGACTTCCCCAAGAAGACCTCCAAAGCGTTTGTAAAGGACGCATCGGCCGAGAATGCACCGCCGCTGGGTGGGACCGGTGTGCTCGTGAGGCGCTGGGGCGTCACCTCGTAGGCATGGGTGCGAAAAAGTTTCGTAGGCGATTCTCTTGGCAGAGCCCACCTTTAGGGCGAGCTGATTGTACCGGATCGCGGGATGTCCTCCGAGGTACGGCACGAGCTTCGGCGGAAGACACCAGCCAGCATTATTCCCCAGGGCGGTCCAGCTCCGTACGCTCAGCGGCGGCCGGAGCAGTACACACGTCACTAATCCGCATGGACCCCGGTCTCCCGGATCCTAGCCAGGCACATTGAGCCGTGGCTTGCGACGCGAAGCAATCGCGGAAGCGCCGCGGGCTAGCTCTAGGTTCTGTCTGGAAACGCGATTCTGAGGCACCGCTGGGTCATTGCCAACTTTATTATCGCCAGGAAGTTGATTGCCAGTTTCTCGAGCCGAGTGCCGATTCGGCGGCATTCTTTCAGCAAGCAGATCGTCTGCTCGACGATGCTTCGCCGTCGGTAGGTGGTTTTGTCGAATTTTGAGCGGCCGTCGTGCCGGACATGCTCGTCATCCTTGTGGGGAATCACGGGCCTGATGCCGTATCTCCGGAGCCAGTCGTGCACACGGTGGCAACTGTAGCCCTTGTCACCGGCCAACAGCTTCGGACGCTTGCGCGGACGACCCAAGCGCTGCGGGATGGCAACCTGGTCCATCACCGACTCGACGCGCATCGAATCATGCACCTGACCGGCAGTGACTTCGACAGTCAGGGGTACGCCTCGGCCGTCAGTAACCAGGTGGAACTTGCTGCCGAATCCGCCTCCCGAGCGGCCCAAAGCGTGATCTTTCGGCTCGTCCGGGTGTCGGCGGCAGCTTTTTTGGAAGCCCCGGCGGCGGCTCGGGTGGCCCGTACCGACGAACCATCGATACACCAGAGATCCCAGTCGATCTCGCCGTCTGCATCGAGCCGAATGTGCAGGGCTTCGAGGATGCGGTCGTACACGCCCTCCCTCCGCCACCTGGCGAAGTGGTCGTACATGGTCTGCCAGGGACCGAATCGCTCAGGCAGATCACGCCACGGGGCGCGGTGCATTATTGGCCGCACAGGGACCGGCATGGAACTGCCCAGCTTAAACGTTACAAATGTCACTCTGACGTTCCGCTCTTGGTCACTCGTGATCAAGGATCAGATCGGCGACACTCCCGTCCTTTGCTTCGCATATAAGCTTGACATCGCCTGATTTAAGCCGATCAAAATGAGCCTTGACGATGTCCCTCTTTTGCCCGCCCGGAGAATCACGTCCCGGCGAGCTCCGCCCTTTGATCGCAATGAGCCGATCGCCAACGTACCAATACGTTCCAATAGGCTTGCTTCGGCCATAACGTTGGCAATACTGCTCCAAGGTAACGCCGCCGCCTTCTATTGGATAAACCACCAAGGCTCCTGAATCCGTCAAGAGGACATCGCCTAATTCAAGGGTGCGCTGGAAGTCACGATACGAGTCTTGCAGAGTGGATTCACTTCCCGTTTTCTCCCCTCTGATGGAATCGACAAATTCTGGCTTCCCAGTCTCGTCCGCAACAATCGTGAGTAGCTCGTACGACCGACCATTCCCGCATGCTTTCAAATCCGATAGATGCAAGATTAGACTTCCACCGTGTCCTTTTCTCTCGTAGCGAAGACGTCGCTTGGCCAGCTCCGCCTGCGTGAGAGGGCGCTGCGCTCGACTTAGGGGAATCACCTTCTCTAGACCTTTGTTCTTGATGTGCTCGCTCGGAGAGTATTCGAGCTTCACGATGCACGTACCACCTTCCACTGTGATGCTCGCTCGAGCGATCCTCGGTATCGTTGTGATGACTGAATTCGGCGAAGAAGAATGGGGTGACTGCTCCGAAATGTCGAAGGTTGCAATTGTCCCACCCTCAACTCTCATGCCGTCGTCGAAGTTTATATACTCCAAACCGAGCCGGCCATAAGCGATATCGAGAATGTAGAGGCTTGACTCCACACGATGCACAGCGACGATGGATCGCTCCCGGCTTCTAGCCCCAGCACGCCGCGCCAATGCAGGCTTTCCGAGCCCTGCTCGCAAGGTTCCGAGAGTGACGGAGTGTTCGAAAGTTGCAGGCGTCTTCGCTTCCTGCTTGTGGAATGTGGACTCATTGTGATTCGAGACCTTTCCACATAGGAATCGCCCCTGGCGATCTCGATATGTATTCCACTCCTCAATCACCAGCCAATCATCTTGCGCCCCCTCCGTCGGACACACCAGGCAGCCGTGCTCGTACGTGCAGCCCTCTCCGGTGACAGCCTCGAGAATGACTTGTTTCGAAGGCCTGCCACAGGCTTCGGCACCTCGCAATCCTGCCGCGACCGCGACGATACTTAACGAGCAAATCCAAATACGGAGTAAGTGCTTGACTTGGCACAATTGAGCAAACGTGCCTAACTCAGCTTCAACCCAAAGCATTAGGCGTCTCCTAGAATTCCCGGCACGTGCCCTCCAAGCCCCCGCGCGAGACCTACACTATCTCGAATGCGACCTCGACGAGCTTTACGTCGTTGATGCCTGGGCGGTTCGCAACCCATTCGGACACAACGCCTTCTGGGCCCGAAAACTTATGCTCCGTACTGACAAGACTTTCGATCTCCCAGGCGGACAAAGCATCGGCCAACGTCGTACCAGCCCAGAGCCTCCCGTAGCTCGGATCAAAAATTTCCGTCGGGCGACTCGCGACAACTAACACGGAATGGAAGCTAAACGTCGTTGTCGTATAGACCTCACCCCCACTCCCTTGGGCGGGCACTCTCCCCACGTCTATCCCGCCCGCTTGCAAGTAACTGTAGGCTGGATCGCTGGGCGCCGGCCTTGCTTCCTGGGCATCGTTTGTCCGGATGTCCATCACTTGGAACCCGATACCATGAAGAGCAAGGGCATCCGCCAGAAAACGTGACCAGGATTGGCAGGTTCCTTCCACTCCAAGAAAGAATTTGTTGAAGTTATCAGTTGCGAAGCCGAAATGGGTGTAAACCAGTTCCGCCCCCGGTTCGTCACCGACTCGCACCGGGGCTTTTCTGACACTTCGGTCTTTGAATTCGTCCCAAACGGCGATAAGAACACCGTCTTCCGTGATCCGATTCATGGCAGCGACAGTTGACACATGAACGCTCGTGTGTCGAATTTTTGCTTCTACACCGTCCAGCGGAGTCTGCAGCAACGAGTAAAGCTGGTTCGTTGAGCTGCCCAAATTCACGAACGTAGTGCCACCATCCACTGAAAACTGCCATGGAATAATCAAGTCTCGATACTCCACGGCAGTGTTCAAATGCTCCGCCGCCGCGTCACGCACAACGATTCGCCCGCCTATGCGCTCAAACGCGTAGGACGCGTCGCCCATGGCCCCATCGGAACGAGCAACAAACTCGTACCGAGACGCCCCCGAGGGGGTGCCCCTGAGCACTTTGACGGAGTCATCGCTGGCAAGGAAGGCATCCGGTGCCGTGATTGCTATGCGCCTCTCCGCAACCATCGTGGCGCCCCGTTTGTAGACAACTGGCGATTCCTCAAAAAACGGCTCTGCTCCACCAAACCGGAAGCTCTTTCGCCAGTCATAGCCCCAGGCACTAGTCGGCTTGCCATCGTCAAGAATCACATTATCAAAGAATTCATTTGGGTTTGTGGCGGAGAACTGAACTTCTTCAAGCGACAGACTGACTGGCGCTACATGCACAGTGTCGGACCTCGATTCAAGACCTTCCGCGGCATAGCTGACGGTGATGGGCATGTACTCCGCGGCCCCATCGGACACTTGCATGTATAGCACGTTGGCGCCTTTGGTGAATCCCAATTCAGCGAGCGAATAGGCCTGGCCATCATGGATCTGCGCGTCACCCTCTTTCTCTTTAAAAACCTGTACCGGTGCGCCGAATGAGAAGGTCAATCTTCCCGTACCGCCACTCTCAGGCAGGGAACCGAGGCGAACCACCAACGGAACACGCTCAACGCCGCTCACGCCATTCTTCTGCGCGATGAGGTACTTTCCTTTGCCTGAGTCCTCTTCAAGCGAATCTTCCTCGGCGTTGTTGTCAGGCACAGCGTATCCGCTGTCGTTCTTGCTATCGACATCCAAATCGACGGCGGTGTAGTCCGTCACCCTCACGCCGATGTACATGTCATTGAAATCGGTGTCTTGAATGAAGCCCAAGGGATTAGGCCTCTGATAGAAGAGGTCCTCCCACGACAATTGGAGCAACCCGGGCTCCAGGTCGTACGCATGCACATGACTGTGCGCCCCCGGATCATCGTCGTTGACGTTTTTGGCGTCGTCGGCGTAGAAGCGTGTGCTTGCATTGCCGTTCATCCCATCAACGTTGTTTTGCAAAATGTAGAACCCGAGCTTGTGGCCTGCGGGGAACGTCAACGTCTTTGGTGGATTGGGCGAATTTGCAACGAACAGAAGGGTGCCAGCTGGATTGCTTGGGTTGCCAGTCGCATCGTAGACATAAACTGAATTGTTATACGCGGCGATCTCGCCGCCATAGATGAACTCAATTGCCGTGGACGTGCCTTCGACGCCTGGGACTGAGTAGTAGCCGGCCTCATAGAGTCCCCCTGCATGCTCACCGTTATCCCCCGCACCGGGGATCCAGTTGATCTCGTTCGGGTCAGTGAACCTAATGAACAGCGACGCTGTAATTGCCTGGACGCTCGTCGAGGCAAGATTGAGAGGAGCGGCGAGGACTTGGCCAGCAAGATTTAGGACGTTGGAGTCCCCACTTGCTGCTCCGCCTATCGTCTTGGTGCCATAGTTCGTGACGATGTAGGTGTCGTCGCCCTCATCACCGGACAGGTAGTCGTTCCCCTCGTTTCCGTTGAGCGTGTCGTCACCCGCATGGCCGTAGAGCGAATCGTTTCCACCCTTGCCGAGCAGCGTGTCGTTGCCATCACCACCATAGAGGGTGTCGTTCCCTGAGCCACCGTCCAGCCAGTCATTGCCACCACGGCCCCAGAGGTAGTCGTTGCCGCCGGTGCCCATGAGGCTGTTGCCACCGGCGTTCCCTAGGATCACGTCGTCGTAGGCCGTGCCCTGGACGTTGTCGATGCCGTTGGCGTCGCTGAGCGTGAGGGTAAGCACCCCTGCTCGCACAACCTGTGGGGTCGTCATCGAAATATCGATGACGATCGCACCACCGAGGCTTCCGAATCCAAGCGTATCGAGATTGCCGCTAGCGGCCTGGACGACCGTGTCTGACCCGAGGTCAGTGGATCCCGAGAACGAGTACATGTCGTCCCCGGCGCCACCGTCGAGAGTGTCGTCTCCAGCACCGCCAATGAGCGTGTCGTTGCCATTTCCACCGATAAGCTGGTCATTGCCTGCACCACCCGTGAGGGAATCGTTTCCGTCCTCACCCTTGAGGATGTCTCCCAAAGGCGAACCAACCAGTGTGTCGTTGCCGGCACCGCCGCGAATCTCGATCGAACCATCCGTGAGCCCGCTGAACTTCATGAGGTCAAGTGTGGAGAGATTCATCGTGTCGTTGCCGCCACCGAGATTGGCGAAGATCGACGTCACAGCAGATGCATCCACGCCAGCGCCAACTGACTGGCCGTTGACCGTCACTTGGGCTACGCCACCAACATCAACCGTGCTCACAACAACGGTGTCCGCAGCCGAATCACCAACGATGCTGAGTTGGTTGTCCGTGAACGAGGCGACGACGGCCATCATGTGCCGGCCTTCAAGCTGCTCCACGCCTGCGAACCGACTCGCCGTCCGCCGACCTCGTGAAGGCCTGCGCCGACGATTGCTGCGGGAAAACTTGCTGGCCCAGGACTTCAGGGAAGTTCGCACGATATTGGCTCGGTTCGATAGACGGGAGTTTCAGAACAGGTCGGTGGTATGTCGTGGAGACCGTCGCGGCCTCGGCGTAGCCCCCTTCGAGGGTCCACCGCAGAGCAATCTAGCGGCGAGCGAGAGAAGATAAAAGCGGCCAACCGTGCTCATCAAAGGCTTATGCAGGAAACTGCTTCGCTTGGCGGAATTCGGCCACCCGTGTAGGGTCGCCGAAGAAGGCGGGGGGTTCGGAGACAGGGCGGCCTGCCTTGCCGCAGCGTTGCGAGGCAGAAGCGGGCCTACGGGACACTAGAGGTCGACGTACAGAAACGAGCTGCTCAGTCGTAGAGCGAGCTTGCGCCGTTCGATGAATCCATGACGACGATTTGGCCTCTAATGCCCGAGCGATCGCCCTTAGCTAACCGAGGGGAAATCCCACCAGGCTCACCCAGGGTGCGCACGGGCTCGTGGTAGGTATTTGGTAGGCGCAGCAATCCAACGGGACTACTGACTCACCGAAGTGCCTGAAAAAAGGCACGATCCATCGAGGCTCTCGACAAGCCTCGATGGATTAAAAGTCCGATGCTCTAACCAACTGAGCTACGGTCCCACGGGCCATCCTATCGCGTGAAGAAACCCGAGCAACCTTCATGTTTCTCCCCGCGAAACAAGCAAAATACGCGATCGAAGGACATCAGGAATCCGTTCTCTTCGACGGCGGCTGAGGAGGAAACTTTACCGTCTCGCCGATGCTGAACCACTCTCCGATCCTGATCTCACCATCGTTGCCGCCAAAGTACCGCAGGGCGTCATCTGACTCGACACATGCCTGGAGGCCGTCCGTGTCTACCGGCAGCAGAAGAAGTACAACGTGGATGCGCTGCTTTACTTTGCCGACGTCTGCCGTATGAGGAAAGTGATGCAGCCCTATCTGGAGGCGATTCTATGTTCCAAGGGCCCAAGAAGGATCTGGCCCATTCGATTCGGCAGCTCCGGGACGAGCGGCCTTCAGCACAATCTCAGCGGAGTTCCTCGAGGTCACCCAGGTCGCGAGCGCGGCCGGAGGCTCGCTTGTTGCGGAGGAGGTCTTCGCGGCCGATGAAGTTCACCGACGTGTCGCCGTACTTACCTCGCACGACGCCGCCCCAAGCCTCGTCAAAACTGACCCCATCGATCCGATTGAGGAGGTCGATTCGAGCTGGTTCGATGCCGATCGCGATCACCGAATCGGCTTTGAGAAGCGTCTCGGTTGTGACTGTCGCCGGCTGAAAGCCAAAAGCGACCAGAGCGTCGCGCAGCCGTGCAGCGTTTGCTGCCGTGGCGGCGTAAAAGACATCGATGTCTTTCGTGAACCTCGGATAGCCATGGAAGGCTACCGCGTAGCCCCCGACGATCATGTACTCAACGCGATTCGACTCGAGCAACCGAAAGAAGTCTTCGAAGTCGGACTGGGTATTCATAGAGGAACTTTCCGGCCTCGAGCCTCAGTCGCTCAACCTCGTCGAGCCGCTCCTCAGGAGTGCGCTCTCGCCATGCCTGGCGATCTTCTTCGGCCTGTGTGCGTGCGTCGGTGATACGGAGTTCTCTCATTGAACGCACTCAACCTTGGAACTGATTCTCACCCCATGAGCTTACCCTGGCCAAGACTCCTCGACGAGCCTCGATGGATTCAAAGTCCGATGCTCTAACCACCTGAGCTACGGCCCCTCGGGCCATCCTATCGCGTGAGGAAACCCGAGCACCCTTCATGTTTTTTCCCGGCGAAACAAGCACATTCGACGATCACCGGACCGACCCGCGCGAAGGCCCTGAACCTGATGTCGATATCGCCGTCGATGACGTGGTGGAGTATGGCCAGAAGGAGTACATGGCATGACAACACAACAACACGTTCGGGCAGGACGTGGCTACGTCTTCGCTTCCGATGAAGTTCACCGAAACGCCTCCGGAGGAAGCACCATCTCCAGCATGCGGCCGGTCTTCGGGTCATACAGGAGCGGCCTCCCGTCCCCGCCGGCAAAGACCTGAACGTTGGGAAAACCGAGTCGGCCATCCGGTGGATAGACCGTCTGCAACCGACGGAACGGGCCTTCCACTCCAGCGGCAATCCAGACATCACCTTGGCGATCCACAAGCAGGGCCCACCGTTCATGGAACGCCACGAGGCCAAACGGCACCGCGTGCTCGCCCCAATGAACCCTGAAATCGGGAAACCCAAAGTGGCAGATTCGGTAGTCGTTTGGCCCCTTCTCGCCAAGCCAATACAGCGCGCCCTCGTGGGCAACGGGGAAACCGGGGGGCCGGTAATTGATGTTTTCCGGGGGGGCCTCAACAGTGAGTTTTTCGGGGTCGATCAACAGCGGATACCCGTAACGCCGGTCCACGACGATCCGCCGGTTTGACACAGCTTCCTTCGGCTCGATGAGCGTCGTCATGCGGCTGCGGCTGAAGCAGAGGTGGATGTCTTTCCACTCGTCGCCGTGACGCACGGGCGGCATCGTGCGGGCCTCATGGAACACATTCACATGACCCTGCCTCCTGCCAGAGAACAAGGCCGAGCACGTCAAGAAACTCCAGTCGCAGGGCCTCATCGTCGGGATGGTGGGCGATGGCATCAACGACGCCCCCGCGCTGGCGCAGGCGGATGTGGGGCTGGCCATGGGCACGGGCACCGACGTCGCCATCGAGGCGTCGGACATCACGCTCATCCGCGGCGACCTCCGCTCGGTGCCTGAGGCGATCGCCCTCTCACAGGCGACCATGCGGACTATCCGCCAGAATCTCTTCTGGGCATTCATCTACAACATTGTCGGCATCCCGATCGCGGCGGGCGTGCTCTACCCGTTCACAGGCATGCTGCTCTCGCCCATCATCGCCAGTGACGCGATGGCGTTCAGCAGTGTGTCGGTGGTACTCAACAGCCTTCGCTTGAGGCATGCCCGAATCACGACATGGGCCTGAGAGAGTCCTTAAAATGAAGGGCTGAGAACGACCCGTCGCAAGACGTCGGTGCCTCAGGCAA
>JBGTGN010000086.1:0-6893 GCA_041746715.1 Pirellulales bacterium
TGGTGCTCGTGCTCTTGTCCGGGCTCGCGAAGGCTGAGACCATCCTCTTCCTGGACGACTTCAGCGGTAACTCGGGGGTCGGCCTCAATGGTCTCATTCCGGACGTGACCACCGGTGGGGCCTCGTGGGTAAGCAGTTCGATCGTCAGTGCCAACGGCGGGATCGCAAGTAGTAACCCGGGCAGCGCCACACTCGCCTTCACCCCAAAAGTGAACCGCGTCTACACCCTCAATGCGTCGTTTCGCGATATGGCGGCGGGAACGGGCGCTTCGGTGCCTAATGAGGATGACTGGTTCGCGGTCGGCTTCGCCTCCGGCCAATCGACGGGGTTGACGACCAACGACCGATTTCTCTCCGGGAACGTGATCGGGCGGGCGTGGTCTATGGTCCGGGGATCGACCACGACCAACGGGAACAACAACGCGTTCCTCGGGTCCAGCACTTCTGGCACGGCCGACGGTGCGGCGTGGGCCGGCCTTGCCACCGCGCATGCCGGCGACATGGACATGCGTGTGGTGCTCGACACCAGCATCTCGAACGGTGGCGGTTGGACCGCTTCTTGGTATGCCAAGCGGCCGACCGACAGCGACTACACCCTCGTCCGCGATGCCGCGCCGCTTTTGAGTACCGCGATCAACTCGGTGGGCATCGCCAAGTCGAACACGGGCGTGACGGGCACGATCTCGAACTTCTCGCTCTCGGAAGCACCCGTGCTGGTCGATGGCCCTCCCGTCGACGGCTTCATCCAGAAGATCCCCATCGGCCAGGGCTACGGCCTGAACAATATCAATAGCACCAGTTTCGCGCGGAACAACCTCGTGACCGTCGGCGATCAACAGTTTGCCGCATTCTACGAGCCCGACACGGCCGCCGATGACGGCTACGATGGCAACGTCGTGATTGCCCGCCGCACCATCGGCTCCGACTCCTGGCAGCTCTCCGAAACGAGCTTCCTCTCCAACAACATCACCGACACCCACGACGTGATTGCCGTTGCGGTCGATGGCGACGGCATCATGCACATGTCGTGGGGCATGCACGCCAACCAGGGGGGCGGCACCAACTACGCCCGTTCCACGTCGTCGGTCCTCTCGGCCGACTCACCGATCGCCTTCACGCCAAACCTGGCGCAGGGAGGACTCACCGGCAACGAAACGCGGGTGACGTACCCCGAGTTCGTGCGGCTTTCCGATGGCGACCTGCTCTACTTCTATCGCGAGGGAGGTTCCGGTGATGGTGACTTGCGGCTCAACCGCTACGACACCGCGAGCGACTCGTGGTCCGTGGTCCGGCAGCCGCTCATCGACGGATACGTTGCCGGTCAAGACGCCGCCTCCGCCAACGCGTATTGGAACACGCCGACGATCGACTCGGCCGGCAACCTGCACCTGAGCTGGAGTTTTCGGAGGGAAGCGAGCAGCTTTCAGACGAATCACGACCTCTACTACGCCGTCAGCTCCGACGAGGGTGTGACCTGGCGCATGACCGATGGCACGACATACCCCGCACCCATCACGCAGTCCAACAGCGACCTCGTCGTGTCGATTCCCGAAGGTTATAGCTACATCAACCAGACCTCGATGACGGTCGACATGAACAATCGGCCGGTGGTCGCCAGCCGCTGGGCGCCGGAAGCGGGCTCGGGCAATGACCAGCCCCAGCAGATGATCGAGTGGTTTGACGGCACCGATTGGCAGGTTTCACAGATCACCACCTTCGTTTCGGGCGCATCGGCCGGCCGCCGACCGGCTGTACTCGTCGATCAAGACGATCGCGTACTCGTGCTGATCAGCGGATCGAGCCTGGGGAATCTGGTGCTGGCCCACAGCCTAGACCGGGAGAACTGGGACTTCCTTGCCCTGGACGGTGGCCCGAACGGCCTCGAGCCAACCTACGATCTCGTCCGCTGGCAGCAGGATGGCGTCATCAGCATGCTCTACCAGCCTACCGGCAGCGAGACCGCGGCGCTTTCGCTCTTCGAGTTCGACGCGCGAACCTACTTCACGCCCGTCCCAGAGCCAGCAAGCCTGGCCCTCCTAGCCTGCGGCGGTGGTGCCTTGGCGTTCGTTATCCGCCGGCTCCGGGGTCCAGCCGCGTGTGTCTGACCGGCCCCGGCCGGCTGCTTGGCCAGGACCGCGGCCACCATCCCCTGAATCAAGGTCAGCGTGTCTTCGAAGTCCTGCCGGCCAGGGCAGCCGCAAACGTGACTTCGTCCCCGTGGCGACGGCAGGCGTCGAGGAGCATGGCCCATTGGCCGCTCTCCCGCGCTAAATCCACGAGCGACGGGAGAAGCCCTGCCGCCTGGAGTGTGCTCGGTGGCAAGCCCTCACGAGGACGATTCACGGCTTCATGCAAGGCTTCGGCCGAGCGACCGAGCCGCGTGAGCAACAGCACGAGTGTGTCGAGCGGCAGCGACCCCGCGACATCAGGGTCCGCAGTCACCGCCTGCCGACGGAAGTAGGCCACCGCCTCGGAGACGTCACGGCCGGCCTGAGCCCCGAAGAAATGCCGCGAGGCCTCGGCGACATTCTCATACGGCGGCTCACCGGGATACGTCACCTCCTCTGGGAGCCGGCAGCCATACACGGCGAGCTCGTAGCACCGGCGTAGTGAATCCTGGTCGGCACAGACTCTCGCGATCCTGAGTACCGACTGAAGATGCGATACGTCGATATGAACGCTACCGTCCCCCACGAGGCCGCCAGCCGATTCGAGAAGCGCCACAAGCGGCATCTCCGCCGCACATGCTGCGGCTGTCTCGATCCCCCGCCCCTTCAGATCCTCGGCCACCGCCCGCACAATCTCGCCATGAAGATGGGAGACGAGCTTTGCAGCGGCCGGAGCCTGTCGTACGGCGGGCAGCCGCGAAACCGCCTGCTCGTAGGCGGTGATGCAATTGCACGTGCCCTGCGTTTTCAAGACAAGCTCGATCCCGAGCGCCGGGTCAGCCGACTCCCAGAGCACCACGCCAAGAATTTCCTCGACGACCCGCGCAGCCTCTTCGTCATCAGGCCGGGCTGAAAGCGCCGCGAGCGCTACGTCGGCACGAGCCCTGAGCCTCGCGGCGACTTCCTCCGTGGGCACGGCTGCCCGCAGGTACATCCACGCTGCCGCCACCTGCCCCGCCTCGAGCAGCGGCCACCCGACGTCGCGACAGGCGGCGAGCGTCAGATCGTCGAGTTTTGTCCGCGTCGCCTCATCGATCGTCTCGATCTGACCGGCCGTCGGCAGCCCGAGCGCGAGTCTCGCCTGCACGAGCCGAAGATCAAAGACGGCGTGCCAACGCCCGCGTGCGGCAAGCGAAGCTGCCAGTTCGTCACACATCGCCGACGTGCCCCGATCGGCCCACACCTCTTCCAGTCGATCGAAGTCCGGACCACCCGGGGCAGCGTTCACATCATCCTCCATGAGCACATCAAGCGGCTCAGTTCGTTTTGAACGGGCCGCCGGCCATCTCGCAAACACGTGAAACTTTTGCCGAAAAGCGGCAATGGAGCGATCTAGTCTATCGAATGGGTGCGTATCGCCAGACCCTTGAGCCGGCGCCGTACGACCTCGCTCCTTGGAGTTGGCGGCATGCCCTCGCGAAATCTTTCCGGTTTCCATGTGCCGTTCGGAGTCTTCCCGCAAACGCCGTGCCGCCGCCGTGGCTTCACGCTCGTCGAGCTACTGGTCGTCATTGCGATCATCGCGCTGCTGGTGTCACTTCTCGTGCCCGCGGTTCAGGGAGCCCGTGAGGCGGCTCGACGGACCCAGTGCCGCAACAATCTCAAGCAGCTCGGCACGGCAGTGGCTCAGTATGCCTCCCAGCGAGGAGCCTTTCCGGCGGGAGCAGAATATACGGACCTGGTCGACGACATCGCCGTTGCGAACGCGAAGCGCGACAACGTGCGCCGGAACTGGGCGATTGCCATCCTGCCGATGCTCGAGCAATTACCCCTGGCCAATACCTACGACAACAACCAGCCCAACACCTCCACCACCAATCTGCCGGTTGTTCAGACACACCTGCCGATCATGACCTGCCCATCTGATCCGCATGCAGGGAAGTGGGTTCTCCCCTCGCAGATCAATACTGGGCTTGGCCAAGGACTGGCCGTCGGCTCCTACAAAGGCATCGCCGGCAGGGGCGTCGTAAACGGTTTCTTCTTTGACTGGTCACGGGCCATTCTCTATCAACCGTCCGGCGGTATCCCATACGCCGCTCGCGGGCCCCTTCACACGGTGTATGTGAACAATCCGAATCGAAATGAGTTTGTCCCGGTTCAAACCGGACATATTCGTGATGGGCTCAGCAACACCATGCTCGTGGGCGAGGCGATGACGATCGATTCCCAGAGTCCCAACGGCAATGGCCAGGCCTTTTGGGCCAGCGGCTACCACTACGAAAGCCTCGGGGCCGCCAGCCCACCTTCCTACACGCGGCTTCCGGATTTTGATCGGTGCCTCGTGTTGGCTGGCGGTGTTCACAGTATCTGCAATCGCTTGCTCGCCTCCACCCACGCGGGCGACACCATCGGCTTCGTTATGTGCGACGGGTCCGTGCAGGCGATTGATGCGGGAATCGACGCGACGGTGTTTCAGTCGCTGGCTACGATCGCAGGCGGCGAGGTCGAATCCTTGCCGTAGCCGGGCGATGGCGGCAGCACTGAGCTCCCTCGGAGTCAATAGGAGCGGTTCGATGCGATGGAACGTCACCTTGATGGCCGTGTGCTTGGTCACCGCTGGCTGCGGTGGGACTGCATTCACGCTCGTGCCCGTCTCGGGGATCGTCACGCTCGACGGCCAGCCCCTTCCGAATGCCCGAATCGCTTTCGAGCCAAGAGCCGCTCCGAGAACCGTGGTAGCCGGGCCTGGCTCTTACGGCCTGACCGACCCAAGTGGTCGCTTCACACTGGCCAGCGTCAAAGGCCAAGACGGCGCCGTCGCCGGGCAGCATCTGGTATCGATCAGCACCTACCGGGTGGACGAGGACCCTGCGACCGGGAGGTCGAACGTGCTCTCAAAGGAACGGGTTCCTCAGCGGTACCAGGAGCCAAGCGAACTGACGTTTGACGTGCCGAACGGAGGCACCGACGCTGCCGATTTCCACCTCACAACGCAGTGAGCGGAACCTGCCAGCCGCCAACAAAAGGCGTCGCCGATATGCGTGAACTTTTTGCCGAAAAACGCTAGGTAGCCCGGGTAGTCTTCCATGTGTGGCCTTGTCGGCGGAATCGCAGTCACTCTGACGCCGTCGCCGAACGCCCCTTGGACTTGGAGTTGTCGCAATGTTCTCACGAAATCGATTCCGGTCACTGTGTACGAACGGCACGATTCTTGCCAGCGTCGTGACGCTGGCAGCGCTCGCCTTGCCAACGCATGCGGCCACGCTGATCGATTACGAATTCGACGGCAGCGCCGGCACGGGGCCAGACTTCCAGCAGGTGACGAATGGGCTCAATACTGGGGGCTCGTCCAATCTCACGACTGGGCTGATTACGACCGGCAACGGCGTCAACAGCAACTATGGCTTCAACAACGATGCAACGATTGACATCCCTAACCTCGATCCTTCGGCTACTGGTTTCTACTTGACCTTTGAAGTGGCAGCGACAACGGCCAATGTCTCCTCTCTCGGTGCAAACGGCCTCTTCTTCGGGATCGTATCTGGCGCCGGCGCAACTGGGACGGGTGCCACGAATCTCTGGAACCAAGATCCATTGGCGTTTGGATTTGTCGCTGGGAGTACCAGCTTTGGCGACCACTTGATGCGACAGAAAGCTGCATTGGTCGGCGGCTCCGCCGAGAGCACGGCACTCACAACCACGGCGCCGTCGAACCTATCGTATCAGGATGGCTTTACATTCACACTCGGGCTATTTGACAACGATACCTGGTCGGTTTCCTCCACGGGACTGAGCACCAATCTGAATCAAACCGGCAGTCTGAACACCACGATCTTTTCCTATGCGGACATCGCTGACGACGTGGGTGCCTATGTCTCCCTTCAGGGGCAGGGAAGCTCCACGCTCACGGTCGATCGCATCACGCTTGTCACCGTACCGGAACCGTCAGCATTCGCCATTCTTGGACTGGGCGTTGCCAGCCTGGTTGGCTTGGCACGCTTTCGCCGCCGATAGCTGCCCGTGTGGAATCGACCCTTCGCGCACCCAGTATCCGCGAGGGGTCGCCCGTGCCCCGCGAGCCGGCGTTGTAGGTCGAGCGCAGCCAGGATGGCGAAGCGAGAGCTACACCGAGTGAGCGGTGGGCAGGATGCCCGTAGCGAACGTCCGGCGACGGGGCACGGGCGACCCCGAGCCGAGGCCGCCACTCAGCGTCATCGAGGAGCACTCTGCCGCAGAGCCTCGTACGCCAGCACGGCGGCCGTCACCGAGACATTGAGACTGTCCGCAACACCGCGCATTGGAAGGTTGATGGTTTCCACCGTGATCGAGCCCGCAGCGGCAGCATCGAGCCAGGCCGGCGACACGCCCTTGGCTTCGCTCCCCACGACGAGGAGCGTGTTGCCAGCGAGATTCGCCTCATGCCAGAGGCGGGAACCGGTGGGTGTGGCAACAACCACCCGTCGATGCATAGCGGCGGCCCAGCGAATCGTCTCGGCCACTGTGGCCACGGCCAACGGCACACTGAAGACGGTCCCGAGGCTTGCCCGAATCGCGGCGGGGTTGGCGACATCGGTGCGCGGGTCACACGCAATGACGCCCGCAAGCCCCGCGGCATCGGCGGTGCGGAGGATCGCGCCAAGGTTGCCCGGCTTCTCGACCGCCTCGGCCACGAGAACTGGCCGCGCCGCGTCAAACCTCACGTCGGCGAGTCTCCGCGGTGCAAACCGCACGACCCCCACGACACCCTCGTTGCGGTCACCGAACGCGACCTTCGCGAACGCCCGT
>JBGTGN010000087.1:0-15471 GCA_041746715.1 Pirellulales bacterium
GTATCGCCGCTGCGCTCCGGCTCGCAGAACGCGGCGTGTCGGTGCGTCTCTTCGAAACCAGGCGCAAACTGGGCGGACGAGCCACCAGCTTTGATGATGTGCGCACCGGCGAGCGTCTGGACAATTGCCAGCACATCACCATGGGCTGCTGCACGAATTTTCTCGATCTCTGCCGCCAGGCCGGGCTCGCCGACACACTCCGCCGCGACCGCACGCTCTGGTTTATCGATCCAGAGAATCGACGGGCCGCATGCACACCGTCGCGATTCCTTCCGGCGCCACTCCACCTCGCACCCCTGCTCCTCGGGATGCGGCATTTTTCGTTGGGTGAAAAGCTTGCCCTTGCTCGTGGGATGCTCGCGCTTGCCCGGTGGCGGCACATAGCCGGGGCTTCGCGGCCGACGGCGCTTGAGTGGCTCGAGTCAACGGGCCAGCCGGATCGTGTGGTCCGTCTGTTCTGGCAGCCCGTAATCGAAAGCGCGCTCGGGGAATCAGTTGATCTCGTGGATGTGGAGCCGGCACGAAAGGTGTGTGTCGATGCCTTTCTTGCGCATCGCGAGGCCTCCGATCTCTACGTGCCCACGGCACCGCTGGGCGAAGTTTTTGGGAGTCGCCTGGTCAACTGGCTCGCCGCTCGCGGTGTCACCATCGACACGAGCCGCGGCGTGACGGGCATTGAACGTGGCCTCGATGGCTGCGTGGCTGCCGTCCAATGTGATGCCGACCGGATGTCGTGCGACGCCGTGATCCTGGCGGTGCCCTGGAAGGCAGCCGCGCGGCTCGTGCCCGATGTCGTGCCAGCGGTCGACGAGCAGTTCGCCGGCTCCCCCATCACGGCCGTGCACCTCTGGTTCGACCGGGACTGCATCGACCTGCCGCATGCGGTGCTCGTCGGCCGCGTCTCACAGTGGCTCTTCAAACCATCCGACGGGCCGCCTGGATACTGCCAGGTGGTCATCAGTGCATCGCGAGGACTCCTCGACGGCAATCGCGAACGGCTCCTCGAGACGGTCGTGGCCGAGGTGCGAGCTGCCTTTCCGACGGCATGTGATGCGACCCTTGTCGAAAGCAGGATCGTCACCGACCCGACCGCGGTGCTCTCGGTACGGCCGGGTGTCGATGCCGTGCGGCCGGCCGCATGCACCGCGGTGCCAAACCTCTTCTTGGCGGGCGACTGGACCGCCACCGGCTGGCCATCAACAATGGAAGGGGCGGTTCGCAGTGGGCGGCTCGCGGCCCTTGCCGCGGCAACCCATCTCGGTCAGCCGAGCGGCGCCCTGACCCCAGATCTCCACAAGGGCTTCTTGGTGCGTGCCACGATCGCGGGCCAGGATTGAGTTCGACGCTCCGGCGATCGGTGCCACGAGGGCCGTCAGGAAGGACGCAGAATCAGTCGGGCAGTTCTGGAAACCGCCCGGCTTTGGGAAGCCGTGGGAGCGAGCCATACGATTCGAAACGTGACCCCGACGACGCCCGCAGTGTGCGGGGGAGTATCAGGAGCATGGCGAGGGTGAGGAGTGCAACCGCTCCGATGCTGCCCATGACAAGCATGTCGATGCCAACGCGGACTTCCGGACTCGCACCTACCCAGACGTGAAGCACGGCGACGATCGCGGCGATGGTTGCCGGAAATGCGACCCAGAGGTACCCCATTGTCTTCGCCCATCGGATGAGGCGCTGGCGGCGGGTCAGGCCTGCGCGTTGCCGGGCGAGCCACCAGTTTAGCCGCTGCGCTCCATGAAGAAGGGCCACCCCCGCAACATGGACGCCAAAAATGCCTGCGATGACGAGAAGGGACGTGACAACGTCGAGCCCCAGGGCGACGGGCACCCAAACCCAGAAACCGCACCAGAGTGATGCGAGAAGCATCACTCGCAGACCAAACGGAATCTGCTGGAGAGCAAGCATGCATGTTCGAATCGGTCGCGAACGCATTGAGAGCAGTGAGGCATCAGCGAGAAACAGCAGTTCATAGGCCTTGGCTGGGACTCCAAAGAGAACGCCTGTCACAACCAGCCACGTGATCGTGATCCCGATGACCGGAGGGGAAACGATGATCATAGTGCCGTAGAACGCGAGCCATTCCTTGCGATCACGTCGCCACATGCGGACCGCGTGAATCGGCAGAAAGAGCGTCTGGGTCAGGATGTTCTGTTGGGATATCAATGCGACGAGCTTGGCTTGGCAATCCTGGTCGTCCGGGTTGGCTGCAAGTGCGGCGCGATAATGATCAATCGCTGCACGATGATCCCCCACGGTCGCCATCGCGATATCGCCCAGGAGTTCGCGGGCGGTCGAGCGGGCGGGATCGGCCGCAAGGACGTCGAGGAGGTCAGCCTGTGCCTGAACATGGTCATCCACGGTCCGTTGGATACCCAATCGAAGGAGCAATTCGGATTCGGCCACCCCCGGATCGTCGGGCGCACGATGCCGAGCATGGCGTCCGAGAGCCAGCGCGGCTTTCGTCTTGCCTTGTCGTGCGAGCGTGTGACCGGCGACCAGGAGCGCGTAAGGATTCGCGGGGTCGAGCCGGAGCCATTCGCTCGCGTGGTACCAGGCGCGTCCCGGCTCATCGTCCGCCAACCAGTACCGGCAGGCCATTTCGTGTGATGGGCCAGACTCCGGCGCGAGCTCGAATATGCGGCGGATGGCGGCGACTGCTTCGGCCATTTTCCCCTGACAGAGGAAGGCCATCGTGATATTACGGAGCAACGCCTGATCATCGGGATCGTCTTGCAGGCACTCTCGGGCGACCGCCTCGAGTTTCGCCCACTCCTGGCGAGTCCAGAGCACGGTCATCCAATGATGCCTGTCCGTCCCATGCTTCTCATGCTTCTCATGGCTCATGAGAGGAGCGCTCGCCTTCGATGCGGTGGAACTGCGTTCGAATCCATGATCGCATGACCGCCTGATCGCCTGGTCGGTCTTGTGGCCGCGGCCGCTCAGAAGGTCTGTTTCGCCCGGATCAGGGCCTGGCCGGCAAAGCAGTACAGGAGGATGCCGAGCTGGAAGAGTCCGGCTTCCGAACTCAGCAGGACACCCGTGAGGCTGGTCGCCGCGATCATGAGGTAGAGCATCGCGAAACCGATGGCGACCAGCGTCGCGACCATGCGAGCCCACGGGGCCTCGCAGTTGAAGGCGACCGACACCGGGATGGTCAGGTAAATCGAGAAGAGCAGCACGATGATTCCCAGCCATGGCTCACCCTGTATGAGCCATGCCGCCCCGCCGAGAGCCAGGCCGCTGAAGAGTGATCCCGCAACAAGATTCGACGCCCATATCTCCTTTCGATTGAGGAGATGTCGCCCGAACGGATGAAACCGCAGCATCGTGTTGAACAGCGGCATGAGAATCCAGCTCAGCATTACGAATAGCAGGTACGCGATGGAAATGGGCAAGACCCACGGCTCCAGCCACTCGTAGCGCTGCGCAAGCGAGTTCAGTACCCGCATGCCAAACCAGAGCCCCAGGATCAGGCCCCATTGAACCCGCGAATCGAGCCGCGACATCCAGAGCATGAATCGGTGAAAATGCCGGAAGACAAAGTTCCCGCTGTTGATAGCCTGGATCATGCCATGGCGGGCGAATTCATTGCCGGGCTCGAGCCGAAGCGCTTCGCGAAAAGCCACTCTGGCCTCTCGGTCGTTGCCCTGACTGAGAAGGGCCCAGCCCCGATGGGCATGAGCATCGGATGAATCCGGAGCGCGGCTCACCGACCGATTCGCTTCGCCGAGGGCGTCTGTCACGCGGCCGGTCCGCTCGAGCGCCAAGCTGCGAACGCCGGAACATGGCTCGTGCTCGGGGTCGTGGCTGAGCCCTGTTTCTGCCGCGGCGAGCGCGTCGCTCCAGCGGTTGAGACTGCCGAGGAGGTGGGCCCTCACGCCGTGGTAGTCAGCAGCCAGAGGGTCGATCGCGATGGCCTGGTCAATCGCCTGGAGCGCATCGGCCTTGCGGTTGCGTCGATCCATCACCAGCGCAACCATGAAGTGAGAATACCCGTCGTCGGGCGCGAGGTGCACCGCCTGCTCGGCTTCGCGAGTGGCCTCCGCGAGCCGTTCCCGGTCCTGCATGAGGCAGAGGGCCAGCATCGCGTGGCACCGCCCGTCGTCGGGGGTGGATGTCAATTGTTGACGGAGGGAATCCTCGGCCTGCTGATACCGGCCCTGTTGGATGAGGAGCCGTGCAAACTGCATGAGGTGCCAGTCGCTCATCGCAGCTTTAAATAGGTGAGGATGTCGTCGTAGGTTCCGCCCTGATTGGCATAGAGAGCATGGTTGCGGGCCGTGGCGAACCATTCGCGAGTCGTCGGCTTCACGCGTCGAAGGGCATCGAGCAGGTCGCGCGTCGTCAAGGGCGTTGGCCGGCCGGTGCGGATTGCCGCCTGGAGCTTGACCTCCACCGCTGCATCAACAACCGCCATCAGGTCGGCGCCCGAATATTCGGCCGTCTTGGCCGCAACCGTGCGGCAATCCACGTCGTCGGCGGGCTTGCCCTTGAGGTGAAGACCGAGGATCTCCTCACGCGCCACTGCGTCGGGCGGCGGCACGAAGATCACTCGATCGAATCGGCCGGGACGGCGGAATGCACTATCGACATGCCACGGGGCGTTCGTAGCTCCGAGCATCAAGACGCCCTCGTTGCTCGCCTTCACTCCGTCGAGCTCCGACAAAAACTGATTCACCAGGTGTCGGCCAGCACTCTGCCGCATATCGCTTCGGCTTGCCCCGAGCGCATCGACCTCATCGAAGAACACCACGCATGGCCGATTGCAACGGGCCTGTTCAAAGATCGCGTGGAGGTTTCGCTCGCTGTTGCCGAGCCACATGTCGAGGACATCGTTGATGCCGATCGCGAGAAAATGAGCCTGGACCTCGCCCGCGGTGGCGCGGGCGAGGTAGGTCTTGCCGCATCCGGGAGGCCCGTACAACAAAATGCCGCCTCCCGCTTGTTTTCCGTAGGCGGCGAACATGTCGGCGTGGGTGAGTGGAAGGATGATCTTGACGCGGATGTGTTCCTTTACCGACTCCATCCCGCCGACGCCAGCAAACGTGAGCTTCGGCTTCTCGAGCGGCACCGAGCCCGTCGGCTGCTCACCCGCTTCGGCGAAGGCCCGCACGCGGCCGTCGATCACGTCCTCGTCGGTTTCATCAGTCGCGTCGTTGTTGGCCTCCTCGCCTGCGTCCCAGGACTGGATGCCGAGCAGGCTCTCAAACTCATGATCGGCCAGCGACTCGTCATGATCGACGGCCCGTTTGTATTCAACGACGGCTTGTTCGACCCTTCCCTCGCGATAGAGAAGCTTGGCGTGCAACACGAGGGCAGGCGCGTGTGGAGCTGAGGGATTGCCGAGGGTTTCCACGATCGCCATGGCGTGCGAGTTCTTGCCCTGGCGGTAGAACACCTCCGCCAGCATGAGCTGGATGGAGGCTTGTCGATGGCCGGAGGCGAGGAGCTCTTTCAGGAGTTGCTCGGCCTCGTCGTAGCGTGTCAGGTCGCTGAGCGTGCGGACAAAATGCTGGAGGAGCGGGATGTTGCCGGGGGCAAGTTGCACGGCCGTCCGCAGGGCGTTCAGCGTGATGTCAATGTCGCTCATGGATTGAGTCGCCTCAGAATCCCGTGGGCATCTCCCGCCTCGCCCCCTGCGGGTGCGGATGGGGGAGGAAAAGATCGGCGGATTGTAGCGAGCCGAAGGCAGCCGGTTATCATGCAGCCCCGTTTCCCCCAAGCAAACCGCAGAGCTCCTCGATCGCGGCGGCGAGCGCACGGCCATCGACGACGGCTCGTTCCCAGAGCTTCCAGAGATCGAAGGCCGCCCGTGGCCTCCGGCCGAGCATGCCAAGAACCGCACCTGCCTTGCGGGCGGCCGACTGCGGCTCGATGAGGCGGCCGAGGTCGGCTGGCAGCTCATCGCCTGCGGCATCGGAGACAACCCGCACCGCGTAGCATGGGAGCCCCGCCTCGCTGGCAAGCTTGGCGACGGCGAGGGTTTCCATATCAACAATCGCGGCACCAGTGGCCTCGGCAAGCGACTGCTTCTCGGCGGCTGTCCGTACAATGCGGTCTACGGTCACGAGAATCAACCCTCCCTGCCCTGCGGCCCCGAGGTGAATGAGCCCGCAACCCTCAGGACCAGAGACTGCCGTCGGCCGAACAACGCTCCCCCGTGCAAGCGACGCGTCGAGGCCTCCAGCAAACCCGGCCGACACGAAAGCCCGCGGTCGGTGACCATCGAGGAGGAGCCTTGCGGCTCGCGATGCTCGCTCGCGGCCGGTGCCGCCCACACACCAGGCCACTCGAGCTCCGGCGATCGTGCCTTCGTGGAAGACGAGGCCGCCCGTTCCCACGGTGGTCTTCTCTTCGACGAGCCGCTCGAAGGCGTCAGCCTCGATCGGTATGGCGAAAACGATGCCAGCCGCGCACGGGCCGCCGATCGCGAGTTTGCCTGAGGGAGGAGTCACCCGCTCGCCTTGCTGCTCGAAGCCATCGGTGCGTCGGTCGCGTCTTCGAATCCTGGCCATGCTGGCAGCCGAACGGTCACCTGCGTGCCTTCGCCCAGCCGGCTCGAAATGGTGATCGCCCCGCCACTCGCCTCGATAAGTGATTTACAGATCGCAAGGCCGAGCCCACCGCTCCTCCGCGCGGCGTCGTGCGACCGAGCAGGATCGGCCTTGTAGAAGCGATCGAAGATACGGTCGAGATGATCCGCGGCGATACCGGTGCCGGTGTCTGTCACCGTGAGGATTCCGTCTCCCGCGACCGCCGAGACACTCACCACCACACGGCCACCATGGGGTGTGAACCGAAGTGCATTGTCGAGAAGGTTGCCCACGACTTGCCGCAGGCGGCCAGCGTCACCGTTGACTCGTGCCACATCGCTCGTGACCAGCTCGAGGCTGATCCCTCTCTCCTCGCTCACTCCTGCAAACATGTTCACGGCCTGCCCTGCCACACGGCCGAGATCGACCGGCGCTAACGGCCTGGGGGGTGCCGTGTCACTCGCTTCGGCGAGCAGAAGGAGGTCGTTGGCCAGCTTCGAAAGATAGCGTGCGGCATCGAGCACGTCGGCGAGCGTTTCCCGTTGCTCGTCGATGGAACGATCCTGCGACGCAGCGACTTCGAGCGAGCTCTGGATCGCTGCCAGTGGCCCCCGTAACTCATGGGCGGCGTCGGCAACGAATCGCTCCTGGCGATCCACGTGGTCGGCCACCTGGTCGAGGAGCGTGTTGATGGTCACCGATAAACGATCGAGCTCGTCGTGGCTCCCCGTCACGGCAAGGCGGTCCCCGAGACGCGTGGGCCGCATCCGTTCGGCGGTTTTTAGGATATTGGCGACCGGGCGGGTAGCCTGCACGGCCAGCCAATAGCCGGCCAGCGGGGTCAGGAGCAACAGGGCCACGCCCACGGGGATCAGGAGCCCCATGAGAGCGCCGATGCTTGAATCCAAGAACGCAGTCGACATGCCGATACGAACATGGAGGAAAGGCTCTCCTGGCGGCGCGATCGCTACCCGCACATAACGGTAGGGGCCGACCTGCACGATATGCTCCTGGCGATCACTTGCCGTAGGCGGATTGTCGGCGACAACACCTGGGCAACGGTTGCTTTTCCAGAGAGTCTTGCCGTTGGCCGTGAGCAACTGCGTGAACCAGCCACGTTCCTCATGGCCCGCGGCCTTGCGACGCATCTCGCCGATGATGGCGTCGATGTTTGGGGACAGGTCGGCGATCGCGATGGCGACTTCGCGAGCATTCCCACGAAGGACCGCGTCAGCCTCTCGGTAGAGTGCGGCTCGGGCCCCGAACCAGACCGCGGCAAGAGCCACACCGGTCATCAAGAGCGTGACGGCCGTGTTCCAGAGCGTGAGCCGCGCGCGAAGCGTGGTCCACGAGGGTGCGTTAATCCCCGCCCATGGCATAGCCGCGGCCTCGAATGGTGCGGATGAGCGACGTGCCACGGCCTTTGTCGATCTTTCCGCGCAGGCGATTGATGTGAACCTCGATCACGTTCGTCGGCCCGTCCCAGTCGAAGCCCCAGACGTGTTCGCAGAGCATCTTGCGGGTGACCACCTGCCCGTGGAATCGCATGAGGAGCTCGAGGATGCTGAACTCCGTCGGCGTGAGATTGACCGAGGCACCTTCGAGGGTGAGCCGCTGGTTGGCGAGGTTGAGCTCGAGTTCTCCCACCCGCAACTGCATGGCGGGTTTGTCGGATGTCCGCCTGTGGACAGCATCGATCCGGGCCATGAGCTCATCCATCGCGAACGGCTTGACGATGTAATCGTCTGCCCCCGCCTCAAAGCCCTCGAGCTTGTCGGGCACCGTGCCTCGTGCAGTGAGCACGATCACCGGTGTCCGCACCCCATGCGCCCGCGCCTGCTTCAGCACTTCGAGACCACCGATCTTGGGCAGCATGAGATCGAGGACCACGAGGTCACTCGACAGAAATGATTCGTCCCGCATCGCCGCGGCACCGTCGGTGAGCCAGGTGCATTCATGGCCGGCATCCCGCACTGCCGTCGAGACGGCACGGGCAATCACGGGATCATCCTCGACAATGGTCACTTGCATGGGAGAGGCTCGCGTTGGTGTGCAACCGGGTGCTCCCCCGGTCGCCATCATCCTAGCGATAGCGGCTCGCTATTCCCACTCGATGGTGGCCGGCGGCTTCGAGGAAACGTCGTACACGACCCGGTTAATGCCCCGGACCTCATTGATGACCCGGGTCGAAATCCGGCCCAAAACCTCGTAGGGCAAATGGCTCCAGTCGGCCGTCATGAAATCCTCGGTCTCGACGGCCCGGACGGCCAGCACGTCGTCATAGGTTCGCGCGTCGCCCATCACCCCGACACTCTGGACGGGCAGCAGGACGGCAAAGGCCTGGGACACTTTCCGCATGAGCCCGGCCACCTCGAGCTCCTCGAGCACGATCGCGTCGGCGTCCCGGAGCCGGTCAAGCCGTGGCTTTGTCACTTCGCCGAGACATCGGACTGCCAAGCCAGGCCCTGGGAACGGATGTCGCCACACGATCTTCTCAGGGAGCCCAAGCTGGAGGCCGAGCTGCCGCACTTCGTCTTTGAAGAGATCGCGGAGCGGTTCCACGAGCTCGAACTGGAGGTCGTCAGGAAGACCGCCGACATTGTGATGGAGCTTGATGGTGGCCGCCGGGCCGTCGGCCGCGGCACCGCTCTCGATGACGTCAGGGTAGAGCGTTCCCTGGGCGAGAAACCGTGCCCCTTCGATGCGGCTGGCCTCGGCGGCAAAACAGTCGATAAACGCCCGGCCGATCCGCCGTCGTTTTTCCTGCGGCTCCGTGACGCCAGCGAGGACCTCGAGGAAATCCCTTTCGGCAGGCACGACGTGGAGATCAGCCTTGAAGTGCGTGGTGAATTCCTCGATGACCGCCGCGGCCTCGCCTTTCCGCAAGAGGCCGTTGTCGACCAGGATGCACGAGAGCTGGCTGCCGATCGCCCGCGACAAAAGCGCGGCCACGACCGCCGAGTCGACGCCGCCGGAGAGGCCACAGATCACCCGGTCGCTGCCGATGCGGTCTCGCATATGGTCGATCGTGGCAGCCGCGAAGTCGTCGAGCCGCCACCGTCCCGAACAGCCGCATGCGGCCTTGAGAAAGTTGGTGAGGATCGTGCCGCCGGCCGGCGTGTGTGTCACTTCCGGATGAAACTGGAGGCCGAAGACAGGGAGCGTTTGGTGGCGGACGGCTGCCAGCGGACATGTCGCCGTGCGGGCGAGCGGCTTGAAATCGGCGGAGACGTCATCGACCTGATCGCCGTGGCTCATCCAGACTTCCGTCTGGGGGGGCACGTTGGCAAAGAGCACGTCGTGGTCGAGCACCTCACATGCCGCACGGCCATACTCACGGGAGGTCGCCCGGCCGACGTGGCCGCCGAGCGCCTCGCATGCCAGTTGCATCCCGTAGCAGATCCCGAGAATCGGCACACCGAGCGTGAAGATGCCAGGGTCGCACTTGGGTGAGGTCGCTTCATACACGCTCGCCGGCCCGCCCGACAGGATGATGCCCTTCGGGGCGAGGGCGCGGATACGGTCGGCCGTGATGTCATGCCGCACGATCTCGCAGTAGACATGCTGTTCGCGAACACGACGGGCAATCAGCTGGGCGTACTGCGAGCCGAAGTCGAGGACGAGTACACGCTCGGCCTGCTGGGGCGAGGTGTGGGCGGCAGGAGCGGGGGCTGCGGCTGGAGGGGCGGTGCCGACGGGCATGGGCGTTTTGAATTCGGGCGGTGCGATTGGAAAAGCCCGAGAGTATACGCATCGCTGGGGTAGTTCGCAGCCGTTCCCTTTGGCGGAGTGCCGCGGCTCCTTCAGCCGGCTGCTATAGTGCCCGCCATGCTCGTGCTCTTGACCAACGACGACGGTATTTTCGCCCCGGGCCTTGCGGCGATGGAGCGGGCCCTCCGCCCCTTTGCGGACGTGGCCGTGGTGGCCCCGTCTACCGAGCAGAGCGGTGTCGGCCATGCCATTACCTTCCTCACGCCCCTGACGGCCAAGGAGGTGTTTGATGGGGATCGCCGCCGTGGATGGGCCGTTGACGGCAGCCCGGCGGATGCCGTGAAGCTCGGCATCTCCGAGTTTTGTCCCCGGCGGCCTGATCTCGTGGTGAGTGGGATCAACAGCGGGCTCAATGCCGGCATCAATGTTCTCTACTCCGGCACCGTGGCCGCGGCGATCGAAGGAGCCTTCTTCGGCATCACAAGCATCGCCGTGTCGCTCGAGTGGAATGAGCATGCCGACTACGACCGCGCGGCGGTCATCGGTGCATCGGTCATTCGTCAGCTCCTCGACCGCAGGCCAGCGGCAGGAAGCCTCTTTAATGTGAACATTCCGACGCGGGCCCTCTCTGGCACGCCCGAGCTACGCGTCGTGCCGATGAGCGTGGCCCGTTACGGTGAGGCCTTTGAACGGCGGGTTGACCCGCGAGGACGGTCGTACTGGTGGGCCACCAATGAGCCCCCGCCACCACCCTCGCCGCTCGAGTCAGACGTCACGGCGCTGGCCGGAGGGCATGTGACGCTCACGCCGCTCGACTACGACCTGACCCATCGCGGAAGCCTCGACACCCTCGCCGCCGGGTCGTGGCAGCTCGGCTGAATCACGCGGGTGACCGCCAAGCCAATTCCTACTTGGCCCGAAGCGCGACCATCACGCCGAGCACGATAACTGCGATCAGGCCGCCAATGATCGTGATCCACAGGCCGATCGGATAGCCCCAGAGCTCCCGAGGGAATCGAAATCGGGACCAGAACCCCGGTGGCGTTTCCGCTCCCTCGGGCTGTGAGTCCTGGCGGCTCGGTGCTGGGTTTCTTCTTGCGACTTTACCCGCGGGCTTTTTGGCGATGGTCCCTGGCTTCGGGGTTGTTCGCGACGGGCTCGGCCCACGGGGCTGGGGCTCGACCAACGGCCCGATCGTGACCACGCTCGAACCCACACGGCTGGATGGCCCATTTCGAGTCGGGGTTGGAGTTGGCGGGCTCGCCTGACTCCCGCTTGGTCGTCGGGGAGGAAGCCGGCGGGGTGGCTCATGGCCGGTCACGGATCCCGCGACTGCGGCGGTCCCTGTGGAGCCTTTGAGCCACGCGTCGAGGGTATCGGCCACCTCCTCCGCGGTCTGCGGACGAGCCTCAGGCGCCTTGGACATCATGCGAAAGTAGAGCTCGGCGATCGGCGGCGGCACGTCGGGCCGGTCCTCAAGAATGTTGGGTGGTGGCTTGTTCAGATGTGACTGAATCCGCTCAGCAAGCTTGCCTTGAGCAAACGGCGCTCGGCCCACAAGAACGTAGTAGAGGGTGCAGCCGAGCGCGTAGATATCGCTTCGTCGGTCGGCCTTGTGACTGTCTCTGGCCTGCTCAGGGGCGAGGTAGTCTGCTGTGCCAAGCACTTTTTCGTCATACGCCTTGGTCAGGCCCGATTCGTCATCGTCTTCAAGCGCAAGGCCCAGGTCGAGAATCTTGATCGCGCCCTTGCGATCAAGGATGAGGTTTGCCGGCTTGATGTCACGATGGACCAGCCCTTCCTCATGGGCGTAGTGGAGACCCAGGGCAGCCTGCCGAATGTAGAGCGCAGCTTCCCTCACTTCGAGCGGGCCATCTTCCTTGACCTTGGCGTGGAGATCGATGCCCTCGACGTATTCCATCACGATGAAGTGAATGGAACCCATCTGCTCCTTATCGAACGCGCGGGCGATGTTCTGGTGGCCAAGCTGAAAGGCGACTCGTGCCTCGCGTTCGAACCGGGCGAGGAACGATGTCTGCTCAACCCGCTTGATGGGGAGCACCTTGATCGCAACTCGCTTGTTGATCGTCGGATTCTCAGCAAGATAGACGCTGCTCATGCCGCCGGTGCCAAGCAGCCCAAGCAGTTTATACTTCCCGAGCATGAACCCCTTGTGCTTGCCGCGAAGAAGCTGATCCACCTGCCACTTGGTCAGAAGGCCAGCGTCCATCATCGTCTGCGGGAGGGCGTCTGGGAGAGCAATCGTCTCATCAGGCCAGGTCGCGCTGGCCTCCGCCACTTGCGCTTCACTCAGGAGCCCACTCTTCCGGACCACGGTCAAGAAATCGGCGATGGTATGGACGGGTTCTGCCATACGTGGACAATTGAATCGGGTTCGGAAGTGGTCGGATACGGATGTTCGTGAGCGGCACGGTCCCCGCCCCGCCCCCAAAGAGTAGCACGGGCGAGCAAAATCGAAATGAGGCTCTATACCCGACGGGGCTGCCGGCTCTGCGAAGAGGCCGAAGATCTGCTGGCCTCGCTCGGGCATGGAGCGGAAATTGTCGATGTAGACGCAGCCGACGAATCCACGGCCCGCTATGGTCTTCGGGTACCCGTTCTCGAAATCAATGGTCTCGTCGTGGCCGAAGGCCGGTTCGTCGAACACGACGTGGTGCAGGCCATTGCTCGGGTCACAGTCCGAGATTGAGCCCGCGGTCCACGAGATCCTGGGTCAGTCTGGCGGCCGATGTGAACAGCGCCGCGTCCCAGCCGCCTGTGCGTGCTGCGGCGATATGCTCTGGGAGGTCATCGCAGAAAAAAATCTTGGCTGGCGCAACGCCCGCCCGCTCGGCGGCCAGGGCAAAGATATCGGGCTCTGGCTTGGACGCGCCCGCTTCGTAGCTGAGGACGATCTCACGAAAGCCGCCCGGAAGGATCCCCCATCCGAGATCGAGAATGTGCTGCCAATGGATGTGGCATGTATTGGAGAGGATGCCCAGCGGCACTCGAGTCCGCTCGAGCGCCGCGATGACCGGGAGCATCGGTACATTGAGCGTGAACATGTCGGCGGCGGCCCGCGCGAGGGCCTCGCGATCGCTGCGGGTTCCCGTCCGCCGGGAAAACTCCGCATGGAACTCGTCCCAGCCGATCCGGCCTCGCTCGAGGTCGGCCTGAAGACCATCCATCACGGCTTCGCGAACCGTCGGGAGAGGTGCACCACACACCGTCGCCATCTGTCGGAAGGCTTGTTCACGGTCGAACAGGGCGACGACATTGCCGAGGTCGAGATAGACGAAGGCGGGAGGCATGGAGGACCGGGGTTGATGTGGGTCGATGGATTCTGGAAATGGCATGATACGATCTTTGTCTCGTGTCCAAGGTCACGTGTTTGCAAGGATCGCTCCAAGGATCATCAATGCCCCAGCTCAACCGAACCAGTTCGCGGATCACCCAGCCTCGTTCGCAGGGCGCCTCCCAGGCCATGCTCCTCGGCACAGGGCTCCAGCCAGCCGATCTCGACAAGCCGCAGATCGGCATCGCGAGCATGTGGTACGAGGGCAACACCTGCAACATGCACCTCGACCGGCTCGCCGCGAAGGTTCGCGAAGGGGTGCTGGCCGCCGGCATGGTGGGGATGCGGTTCAACACGATCGGGGTGAGCGACGGCATCTCGATGGGCACCGAAGGCATGAGCTTTTCGCTTCCCTCGCGTGACATTATCGCCGACTCGATCGAGACGGTGATGCAGGCTCAGTGGTACGACGCCCTGGTGGCGATCCCCGGCTGTGACAAGAACATGCCGGGCTGCTTGATCGCCATGGGCCGCCTCAATCGCCCTGCCCTCATGGTCTATGGCGGCACGATCAAGCCAGGCCATCTCGCCGACGGGTCGGTGCTCGACATCGTGTCAGCCTTCCAGTGCTACGGCGAATACGTCGCGGGCCGAATTGATGACAGCCGACGGGGCGATATTGTCCGCCACTCCTGCCCGGGGGCCGGCGCCTGCGGAGGCATGGACACCGCCAACACGATGGCAACGGCGATCGAGGCCCTCGGCATGGCCCTTCCCGATTCAGCCTCGATCCCGGCCGAGGATCCCGGCAAGGAAGCGGAATGCCTCCGCGCCGGTGCCGCCATCCGGAACCTGCTCGAGAAGGACCTCAAGCCTCGCGACATCATGACGCGCCAGGCATTCGAGAACGCGATCGTCACGGTCATGGCCCTTGGTGGCTCGACAAACGCGGTGCTTCACCTGATCGCGATGGCCCGGGCGGTTGAAGTGGAGCTCACGCCAGCCGACTTCCAGAAGACGTCCCGCCGCATCCCTTACCTGGCTGACCTCAAGCCCAGTGGAAAGTTTGTGCAGGAAGACCTTCACTCGATCGGCGGTACCAGTGGCTTCATGAAGTACATGCTCGAGAAAGGCCTCATGGACGGCGACTGCATGACGATCACCGGGAAGACGCTCGCCGAAAATCTGGCGTCGAACAAGGGGCTGGCAGCCAATCAAAAGATCATTCGACCGGTTGAGGATCCGCTCAAGCCCACGGGGCACATCGCGATCCTCCACGGCAACCTTGCCCCCGACTCAAGCGTTGCCAAGATCACGGGCAAGGAGGGCTCGAGGTTTCGCGGCCCGGCTCGGGCGTTCGACAGCGAGGAAGCGATGCTCCTTGCCCTCGAGGAGGGCCGCATTCAGCGGGGCGATGTCGTCATCATTCGCTACGAGGGCCCAAAGGGCGGCCCGGGAATGCCCGAAATGCTCACGCCGACGTCGGCGCTTGTCGGTGCCGGACTTGGAAACGACGTGGCCCTCATCACCGACGGCCGCTTCTCGGGTGGCTCGCACGGCTTCATCGTGGGGCATGTCGTGCCGGAGGCTCAGGAAGGCGGCCCGATCGCGCTGGTCCAGGACGGCGACATGATCGTGATCGACGCGGAGACGTCGAGCATCGACGTGGAGATAGACGACGCGGAGTTTGCAAGACGGCGAGCGGCGTGGCGGCAGCCTCTTCCGAAGGCAAGCCGCGGCGTGCTCGCGAAGTACATCCGCTGCGTGGCACCGGCATCACGAGGCTGCGTCACCGACGAGTGACGCGGCGTAAGGCATGTCCGCGGCTTGAGGCAGCGTCCTGCGTGAGCGCGGGGTTGCCCGTGCCGCATCGCCGGACGCTTGCGACGGGCATCGTGCCCGTCGCTTCGCTCGGTGTAGCCCTTGCTT
>JBGTGN010000088.1:0-6599 GCA_041746715.1 Pirellulales bacterium
CGGCCGAGCCGTTTCGACAAGTTGCGTGCGTACTTGCTTCAGCAAGTCCCTTCCCTTCTCAGGCGGGAGCGAATTGACAAGATGCTGTTCCGCGGCCGTCAGCACTCCCTGGAGACGCACTACCAGCAGATCGCCGATCAAATGGGATTGAATGTGCTTAGGGCCACGGCCCATGTACTCCTGTTCGAAGCGAGAGATCCCCTCGCAGGTGGCCGCTTCGATTTCGCCGAGGGTTCTCATAGGAGCATCCTACGGCAAGACACGATGCCCACGCTTGGCAAGCGTGGGCATCGGCAGCGATTGGGCACCGCTGCACTGCGAACCGCAAGCGAATCCTTGATTTATCACTGCCCGCCCGGTAGACTTTTCAATGCCGGGGAAAAGGGAATTTCTCCAAGTTCTCGCTTGCCTGGCATGTATTCGGCTGCCTCACTAAAGACCACTTCGGCTTCGCCGGACGGGTTGTTAGAAAGTGAACCGACGTGACCAAACGCCCGTAAGGGCTCCGTCGCGTCGGTTTTTTTGTTGGCCGATTGCACCATTCGGAAGACTCCATTAAGGGTGCCCCGGAGCGATCCGGGCGACCCGTGAATGAGTATGCCGACGTGATGGAATGCCCCCCAGGGTGTTCAGCCACGTCGGTTTTTTTATGCGCCGTTGCTCCGCAACAGGGAGGTGTGCCTTGTCGAATGAGACATGCATGGACGCTATGGATCTGGGTGATGATCCCGAAATGGCTGATTGCGTTCATGATCTGATTCACGATCTGGGCTGCCGGCTGGATCGCCTCTGGCAGTATGACCAATACATCGCAAATTCCAACGATCATGCGGGAGTGATAGCCTTCTGGCGGGTTTGCAAGGCTCAGGAATACAGGAGCATCGAATCACTCAAGCATGCGATTCGTCAGCATGTGCAGAACGCTGTCTTTTAACTTCCTGGGCAGGCCAAGGAGACTCTCACCATGAACGTTGCAGACCCCACGATTGCGGAGCGACTGGCCGTCGCGGCAAGCCGCCTTCAGGTACAGCGAACGGGGCATGCTCCCAAGGCGGTCACCGTCGTGCTCAGCGATGACACTCTGGTGGTCACACTCTACGAAGCGTTATCGCCGGCGGAACGTGCCCTGGCCACGAGTGCCGCGGGGGCCGCCCAGGTCCAGGAGTTTCATCGTCAGTTGTTTGCGAACTCCGACGCTGAAATGCGAAAGGAAATCGAGCGAATCACGGGGCGGCAGGTACGGGAAGCGAAAGCGGAAATCGAGCCTGCGACCGGTGCGGCCGTGTACGCATTCACGACCGGCGCCATCGTGCAAGTGTATTTGCTGAATCCTGCGGTCGCGTCGGAATTAGCGCTGGCAGAACAGGTCGAAAAGGCGGAGGACGACGGCCTTCACGTGACCATCGATCGCAATATTCCGGAGTAAACCACATGACCTCGAGGAACGACGACAATGGTCCCGCAATTATTGGATGAGCTGCCGGCGATCGACTTGGCCGACTCGGAAGGTCTACGACGCTATGGGCAAACCGTGCGGGAAACAGCCTGCCGCGCCGTGCCACGCGAAGCCAGGCCGATCGAGTATTGCCGACAACGAGACCTGAAAGCGCTGGTCATCGTCAATAACCGGGCCGAGTCGCGTCGGTGCGATCGACTGGTGAGCCGCTGGGGCCACGAGGTGGGGGCCGTTCACCAGAGTCTCGCCGCCGTCGAGCTTGCGAGGGCTGGGCAGCCGGACGTGGTACTGCTGGGTGTCGACACGCCCCTTCTCGGTGGCTGCACTCTGGCGGGGTCCATTCGGTGCGAACTGGCTCAGCAGGATTGCTTGATCGTCGCGGTGGCCGGGCAGGCCGATCGGAGTGGCGGTCAACGTTGCCGCGAGGCCGGCATCGACGTCGTGCTTTTCA
Organism: Pirellulales bacterium; assembly: GCA_041746715.1. Taxonomy (GTDB): domain Bacteria; phylum Planctomycetota; class Planctomycetia; order Pirellulales; family UBA1268; genus QWPN01. The sequence goes on from JBGTGN010000088.1 coordinate 1,908, forward strand.
CGCCGGTGGATCAGACGGTGTTGGAAACCTTGCTCTGGATGGAATGCACTCGCGTCCATCGACTGCTCACGACCATGGGGCGATTGCCCATGTATCCCACGTCTGCCGCATCCAAGGAACCCTGAAATGCGAGGGCTCGGCGGGCACTTCGCCCACCGAGTGGCGTGAGTTCGTCCAGGCCCATGACGATCGTGACGTCATGGGGTGCGAGTCGGGCGACCAGTGATTGAACCCGCCGGTCACATACACCGCGTCCGCGTGCGGCACCCAGACGCGAAAAGCGACGCCGGATGCATTGGGGAAGCGCGCCCATGCCGGCACGATCAATTCTTGCCCTTGCCCTTGCTCTTCCCCTTACCCTGGCCTCTGCCTTCGTCCGGATTCGATCGCGACGGAGGTGGCCCCGGTGGCTTGCGATCCCGCGGCTGCGGCTCCGGCCGCTCGGCTTTCGGCTGCGGCTGAACACGAGGCGTTGTCGGCTGATTCACTTTTGGGTTTGGCTGCGGCTGCACCTTGGGCACCTCCGGCCGATCCACTTTTGGGTTTGGCTGCGGCTGCACCTTGGGCACCTCCGGCCGATCCACGTTGGGCTGCTGTGGCTGGAGCGTTGGGCGGAGCGTCGTGTGTTGCCGTCGTTGTTCGGGCGAGCCACTTGGCCTCGGCTGGGGACGGACGAGCGTGTCGATCGGAGGCACGCTCAGCGCCTTGGGCGGAGTATGCTCGCGATTGGCACTCGTCGTCGGCTTGGACGCGATCGGAGAGGCTGGAAGTTTCACGCGAGCGGCCTCGTTGGGTCGAACGGAGTCGGCCGTTGTCGATGCTGCTCTTGCCTCCCACTGTTGCCGCTGGTCACGGTACCGTTGAACCTCGCGGCCAAAATTGGTGAACCTTTCTCGTTCGGCCTGATCGACGGCTCGGAATTGCCACTCGCTGTCCCCGCCTGGAGCACCTCGCCCGAGCGGGGTGGCCAGCCGATTCCGAAAATACCCTGCACTGCGATAGTTCGCCGCGCCGTAGTCGCCGAAGTAAGAGTGCTGATACCGGGGCCGCACGAACCAGTTTTCGACGAAGCTGCCCGGATTGATCAGCGACGTCGGCGAATAGGAGAAGCCGCGCTGCGAGTAGATCGCGGATGAGAAATAGACCGGAGCAAATAGCAACCCGCGCCGGGCAACTGGGTAATCCCAGTAGCCATCGACGAACACGTAGCCTCGTGGGGTGGAGACGTAATGGGCCGGAGTCCAGAGCCAGCCCGGTTGCGACGCCGCCCAGAAACCGGGACGCCACGCGTAACGGTTTTCCTGCCAAACCCAACTGCCTGGCACCCATGTCTGGTCCGCGGAGGGTGCGGCAGTACTCGGACCGACTTCCACCGTCGCCGGTGGCTCTGGCAGGTACTCGATCTCATTCACCTGGGCATCGGCCCAGTAGCCGGAGGTCCATTGGTACTCGGTGTCGGACTGACCCCAGTAGCCTGGCACCCATTGGCGGCCAGGAGGCAGGTTGCGCCAGACACCGCTGACCCAGAGGAAATCGCTCCGCTCATCGTCCCAGGCCCAGTACCCTGGAATCCACGTGACATTGTCTCCTTCCGGTCGCTGCTCCGGCGGCAACTCCTCGATGGCCTGAGGCGGACGCTCCTGGATCACGAGCCCTGGCTGGGGATCGCTGGCAGCAGCCCCGGCAAAGGCCTCATGCACGGGCCCGCGCGTGAGCACTTCCATACCCTCCTTCAAAGACTGAGGCGGTCCTGGGTCCGCAGCCCAGGCTCCGTATCCTCCGACCCCTCCGCTCAAAGCGATCAGCCCCAGGGACAGGCCCCATCGCGAAACACAATGGACATTCATCATCTTTGCTCCTTTGGTGATCTCATCGATCCGAGAAACCCTACGATGTCTGACCGGCCGCCACACGGACGCGCTCCAGCATTTCCATCTGGTGAGAGGTCCCTTCCGCATGACGGACGTAATACGGTTCAACGCCGCCGGTCCCATGCAGCCGCTCAGGCCGTTGGTCCGCCCCGTCCCCTCTGTCCGGACACAAGCGATTCAAGTGGGTGCTCTCCATCCAGAGGAGGGTTTCCAGCACCGCCGGATTCACCGGCATGGAAAGCACGACATCAATGCCCGCCTCTCGGCATAGCCGGCTACTTTCGCGATCGGCCTGCCCGGTCACAGCGATGATCAGGCAATCGTCCCTCGCCAGTTCGTCTCGGAGGAGCCTTGCCAGGTGGCAGCGACCGACGAAAGCCGTGTCGATCTCGATCACCACCACATCGGGTTGGCTTTCCCGTGCCATTTCGAGCGCGGTCGAGCCATGGTGGACAGCATCAACCTCGTGTCCCCACCGCCTCACGGCCAACTCGAATCCATCGGACCGCTCCCGACCGGTGACGACGACCATCACTTTCAGCACGCGATGCGGACGACACGGAACCGTGGTGTCAACACTCGCCAACGGTCGGTGCGCTGCATCTGAAAAGGTTGGCTGCTGGCGTGGCCGGATGCGGCTGCCCGCCATGGCCATCAGCACCGTCTCATTGATCTGCATCATGCTCATCGGTTCCATCCTCGGAGTTGTGCCTCGTGGCGATCGTTCATTCATACGGGTGCTTCATGGTCCTTCGGCACCGGGAGTCCGTCGTCCTCCGCCTTCTCGACTTGGTCCCGAAGGCCCCCTTCGGAGCCACTCGGGGGCACGAGCAAATACACCTGGACCATCGCGCCCGTGGTGAAGGCATACACGGCCGCACCGGTCGCAGGCTCGAGCTCTGCCGTCGCTTCGCGCACGTAGCGGCCCGTGATCCGCTCGATTGCCTGACGCATTTCTGCGTTGGAACTCGCAAACAATTGGCGATGAAACTCCTGCACCTGGGCAGCTCCATCAGCGTCTTGGGCCAAGGCACGTTCCGCCAGTGTCAAGGCGTCGTGCAGGGTGACCACCAGAGTGTCCTCGCTGAGGACCACGGTGACCGCCTTGGGAGGATGCCCAGTGCGCTGCGTCTGAAGCCGGGTTGCCACCACGGCCAGCTGTTCAGCGACTGTTGGATTCGTAGTGTTCATTTCTGGAGACGCCTTGGCCTCCTCGGACAATTTAGAAACAGTTCTTTTGAACATGCTGCCGAATGAGCTTCTTCAACTGGTCAATGCTTACTTGTTCCTGCGCCTTGCCCTCACGCCAGAATGCCTGAAGCTCGGGATGATCCGCCGCATTGGCGATGTATTGGTCGTACCGCCACAGGCAATCCAGCCGCCGACTCAGATCGTGAACCAGATCGTGGTCGTGGTCAGCCATGCCGCGGGTCTCACCGAGATGCATGTATTCCTGGTCTGTTGCGATTGACATTGGTAGGTCTCCTGTCCTTCTGGGCATGTGAAACAAAAAAACCGACGTGGCTGAACATCGTTGGGATGTTCCATCACGTCGGCATACTCGTGAATGGGTCTCCCGGAGTGACCGAGTTACCCTTTCGTGAATCGTCCGAATCAAGTCATGAAGCTGCGCCATCGCGGGCGTGTGCCACCCGCGCATCGCTGATCGTTACGTTCAGCCAACAAAAAAACCGACGTCGCTGAACACCCGGGGGCATTCGACAACGTCGGTTTACCTTCTAACAGCCCATCCGACGAAGCTGGTTGAGCGACGCCGGAGTGGCTTTCAGCAAGTCAGCCGAAACACTCGCCAGGGAAAAAGAAAACTCAAAGAGCTTGCTTCTTTCCCGACTGGATGAATTGTACCGCTTGGGCACACCAAAGGCAAGCAGTCCGAAAGTCGTGGGCTGCCGCACAGTCCGCATTTCCTCTTTATGGAGGCGAACTGCCCTTCTTCCTCAAGAGATTTCCTACTCTTCTTCCGATGGGGAAGCGTGTCTGCGGCACGGCGTATCAAGAACTCGGAACAGGCATGCCGAGGCGGCCTTGACGACCGAGCCATCGTGCGGCGAAGGGACTGTGCGCTCGGCCACAGCGGCGATCAAATCCGCCTGTTTCCGCAGAGCTTGCCTGCGCCGGGCATTCGCCGTCTGGCCAGCGATGAGTTCCAGCGACTGAAGCTGTCGCGCCAGAACCGCGACGTTGCCTTCGGCGTTCTGCCGGATCTGGTCGAAGGCTTCGGCCAACAGTTTCTCGAAGCTTGGGCCTCGGGCAATGACGCGCAACTCACCCTGGTCCAGGCGGCGGGGACTCGTAATCCCCCGGACCGCGAGCCGGGCGAGGATCGCTCCCAGATAGTCGACGCACATCACCGCAGTCGTGGTGTCGTTGATGCCGGGCGACAGTGCTCGCATTGCGATGTCCACAATCTGCCGAATGCCGAAGCCGGCATCCTGTTGCACCGTGCGCTGGCGACCGATGACATAGACCGCATTCAAGTCAGCAGCCGACTCTTTGTCCGGCTCGCCCGAACCGGCCACGGACACCAGCGGAGCGCCCTCGACGACGAACTCGCCGATGCCGCGTTCCATGCGCACGACTGCCCCACGCTTCCCAGCCCAATTGAGCAGTGCTTCCCCATCGATACTCTCGATGTAACCGGTCTTGCGGGCGCCAATGGCAGTAAGGATAGGACGGTCAACGGCACTTCCACAAGCTCCGGACGGCTGTCGATCGCCGTCTGAGCATAGCGTAGGAGGCGCTCGACCGCCGTCCGGCGGGCAGAGTGGCCGCGGGTGCCCGCCAAAACCGACGCCAAACC
>JBGTGN010000089.1:0-2559 GCA_041746715.1 Pirellulales bacterium
GGGGCCGGGGGCGCGGGCGGCGCGGGCGGTATCGGTGCTGGCGGCGCCGGTGGACTCTGCTGGGTCGCCCGCGAGGTCTACGGCGACGGTGATCCTCGCTGGATGCTCTTCCGCGACTGGCTCACGACCGATGCCCCATCGTGGCTCCTCGAAACGTACCGTACGCACGGTGAGCACTTCGCAGCCTGGATTCATGATCGGCCTGGGGTCAAAGCGGCCCTTCGACTGGCCATGGACCACGCGATTGCCGACCGGCTGCCGACGGCTGGCCATTGACATCATGGCACGGTTCGGAGTGATCCTCGTCGCGGCCGGTCGAAGCAGTCGCTTTGAGGATGCAAACTACAAGAAGCCGTTTGCTCCGCTGGCGGGGCGGCCCGTGTGGATTCATGCGGCCGAGAAGTTCACCGATCGCGACGACGTGAAGCAGGTTGTGATCGTGGTGGCTCCCGAAGACCGCGAGGCGTTCCTCGAGAAGTTTGGCGCGAACCTCGCCTTCATGGGGATTGCGCTGGCCGAAGGGGGCAAGGAGCGGGCCGACTCGGTAAAAGCGGGGCTCGAGAAGCTTGGCCCGGAGATTGATCATGTCGCTATTCATGATGCAGCCCGGCCCTGCCTGGCGCCCGAGTGGATCGACCGAGTGTTCGTAGCGGGTGTGAACACCGGTGCCGCGATTCTTGCCACGCCTGTCGTGAGCACGCTCAAGCGAGTCGGAGCAGATCACACGATCACCGAGACCGTCGATCGCACCGGCCTCTGGGAAGCGCAGACACCCCAGGTATTCGCGCGCGAGGTGTTGGAGCAGGCCTTTGCCGCAGCCGCCGGACGCTCAGCCACCGACGAGGCAGGGCTCGTGGAAGCGACGGGGCATCGGGTGACGGTGGTCCCAGGCTCGCCAATCAATTTCAAGATCACGACCCGCGAAGACCTCCGCCTCGCCGAGCAAGCACTGAAGGCGATGCCGAAGCCGAAGCTCAGCGGGCCCGCCCATCCCTTCGCCGGCGACGACCTCTGGAGGTGATGGTGCGAACCGACTTGGTCAGTGACTTCGAGGCTCGCGGCCTTGTGCATCAATCCACCGATGCGGGGGCGCTACGGCAGTGGCTCGCTACGCCTGGCCGTCGTGTCTATGCCGGCTTCGACCCGACGGCCGATAGCCTCCATGTGGGACACCTCGTGGCGCTCGTGCTCCTCCGTCGCGTGGCTGCTGCGGGCCACGAACCAGTCGCCCTTCTTGGTGGCGCCACCGGCATGATCGGCGACCCGAGCGGCCGTAGCGAGGAGCGAAATCTTCTGTCACCCGAGGAGCTCGCGGCCAACATCGCTGGTGTGGGATCGCAGATTCGCCGTATCCTCGCAGCACCGGGCCCTTCCGGTCCACTCACGCCCACCGTTCATGTCGTCAACAACGCCGACTGGATGCGGGGCGTCGGCTACCTCGATTTCCTCCGCGACGTGGGCAAACATGTGCCCCTTGGTCAGATGCTCGGGAAAGACTCCGTGAAAAGTCGACTCGATCGTGACGGCGGCCTCTCCTACACCGAGTTCAGCTACATGCTGCTCCAGGCGTGGGATTTCGTGCACCTCTCGGATGCCCTCGATTGCCGCGTACAGATTGGCGGGAGTGACCAGTGGGGCAACATCACCGCCGGCATCGAGCTTGGGCGGCGGCTCCGAAGCCGCGATCTCCATGGCATCACCTGCCCGCTGCTCACGAAGGCTGATGGCACGAAGATGGGCAAGACGGCCGCCGGCGCCGTCTGGCTCGACCCTCGCCGCACGAGCGCCTATCGCTTTTATCAATACTGGATCAATCTCGACGACGACGACGCCGGCCGATGCCTGCTTCGACTCACCGAGCTTCCGCTCGAAGAGATTCACTCGCTCGACGCGTCTCGGGCCACGAACCCTGCGGCCCGCGACACGCAGAAGCGACTCGCCGCGGAGCTGACGAGCCTAGTCCACGGCGACAAAGGGCTTGCTGCCGCTCGCCACGCGACCGACATCTTTTTTGGCGCCGAGATTCACGAGCTCGATGACGCGGCGCTCACCGAGATATTTGCCGACGTGCCGAGCCATGATTTTTCACGCACGAGTCTCGACGGTGATGGGCTGCCGCTCATCGACGCCATGACCGCGACAGGCTTGGCCGCAAGCAAGGGAGCCGCGCGACGGACGATTGAGCAGGGTGGTGTGTCTGTCAACAACCGTCGCGTGAACGACGTGGCCTACCGGCTCACCCCCCGTGATCTGGCCGGCACCGCAACGCTCGTGCTGCGGTCAGGAAAAAAGTCATACGCCCTCGCGAGGTTTCGATAAATCGCCGCCGCTCGGGGTGGCCCGTGCCACAGAGCCGGCGTAGAAAAATGATCGCAGCCTGGAGGGCGAAGCTCATTTTTCTCCGAGCGACGCGACGGGCACGAGGCCCGTCGCAAGCGTCCGGCCGACGTGACACGGGCCACCCCGAGCCACGCAGGACGTAACGTTCACCCTCCGCCGAGTACGCGCATGGCGGCGCTTCGGCCGGGGATGCCGCTGACGGCGCCGCCTCGGAGCGCC
>JBGTGN010000090.1:0-9212 GCA_041746715.1 Pirellulales bacterium
AAGAAAACCATCTGGACCCCAGGCAGTTGACGCTCTCTTTCGACACGGCATGCATGCGTCGGGCGGTCGAGCTGGCCCGCCGGGGTGAAGGCTGCGTCGAGCCCAACCCGATGGTGGGCGCGGTCGTGGTCTCGGCGCACGGTGACATCGTCGGCGAGGGCTTTCACGAACGCTTTGGCGGCCCGCATGCGGAGGTGGTGGCACTCGCAGCAGCGGGCAAGGCGGCTCTCGGTGGCACGCTCTACGTGACGCTCGAGCCCTGTTGCCATCACGGGAAGACCCCCCCCTGCACCGACGCGATCCTCGCCGCCGGGATCCGCCGCGTGGTCATCGCCGCTGACGATCCTTTTCATGCGGTGGCTGGGCGAGGCATTGCCGCCTTGCGTGCAGCGGGCCTCACCGTGGAGACAAGCCTCTGTGAGGAAGACGCCCTGCGACTCACGGCACCGTTTCGGATGCTCATCACGCAGGGCCGACCGTGGGTGATCGCGAAGTGGGCCACAAGCCTCGATGGCATGCTCGCGGCGCCGCCCGGCGAAGATCGCTGGATCTCGTCGGCCGAGTCACGAGCGCTCGTCCACGAACTGCGTGGCCGCGTGGATGGCATCCTGGTTGGCATCGGCACCGTGCTTGCCGATGACCCACTGTTGTCAGCGAGGCCGGAGGGACCACGGCGGGCGGTGCGGGTGGTACTCGACTCGACCGCGCGGCTTCCCCTCGACAGCAAGCTCGTGCGCACAGCCCGCGAATGGCCGCTCCTCGTGGTGGTTGGGCCAGCGGCGAGTTCCACCCGCATCGGCGCCCTCGAAGCAGCAGGCTGCGAGGTTCTCGAGATACGCGAGTCAACTGAGGGTCAGCGGCTCGGAGCCCTGCTTCACACACTAGGCGAGCGACGCTGGACAAACCTCCTTGTGGAAGGCGGCGCCGCCGTGCTCGAAACCTTCTTCACCGAAGGGCTCGTGGATGAAGCCTGGGCCTTCACGGCCGCCAAGGTTTTTGGTGGTGGTGGTGGTGGCGGCGGTGCTCCACGGGCCGCCGGCATTGTCCTCCCGAAGCTGCCCGAGCCGCCGCCGCTCCTCGTCGAGGAAGTGCGTCATCCCGGCGGCGACCTCTTCGTCCGCAGCCTCGTCCGCCGCGCGTAATATGTGTCGGCTGGCCGAGGCCGCATCATCCCATGGCCGCATTCAGCCACGGCACCACGAGAACGGGCGTCAATACCGACACACGTTGACAGGAAGCGTTTATGGACACGGTGTACATAGAGACGTCAATCGTAAGTCACGCAACCGCACGGCCAAGCCGAGACCGTGCTACGTCAGTCCTTCAAGAACAAGCGAAGCGGTGGATGAACGAGCAGCGACCACACTTCAGCGTTGTTACGTCGCGTCTTGTGCTCGACGAAGCCGCGCTCGGCGACTCGGCCGCGGCCATGCGTCGATTAGCGATGCTGGCGGACATACCAATTCTGGACGCGAATCCGGACGTTGAAACGGTTGCCGACGAGATAGTGGCCCGGTCCCTCGTGCCACAATCCGCAAAACTTGATGCCTCGCACGTTGCCGCAGCGGCATTGGCCGGCGTACAATTCTTGCTGACACAGAATTGTCGGCACATCGCCAACGCCATCATGCTGCCGCGAATATACCGGCTTTTGGACGATCTAGGCATTCCCGGGTTATTGATTTGTACTCCGGCTGAGTTTCTTGGAGCTTGGACTGATGACAGATAATCCAATTCTGCTGGAACTTTATTCTGCTCGTTCAGAGATCATGGCCAAATACGGCAATGATCTCGGTGCATATTTGCGTGATGCTTCCGAACGGACAAAAGCGTCGTGCCACCCGATCGCGGAAATTAAGCAGCGAACAATTCGACGCACGGAAGCAACAAAGGCGGATAGTGCAGCGGTGGCAAGTCCAACGTCGCCGTGTCGTGATCGCTGATCACTGCCGCTGCCTCGGCGGAGCGACGTCAGGCGAGCGTGTGATATCCGAAAAACGCGAGGAGGTCGGAGTGGGGCCGCAGCACGCCGCTCACATGGTCGATTTCCTCATCCGTGAGCCGGGCGATCTGATGCGGGTTTTGGTCGATGATGGGCTGCGCCGCGTAGTCCTTCACCTTCACGCAGGCATGGGGATCGATTGATTCCGCCACGCCCTGGGGGAGCCGGAGTTTTCCGATCACCGACGAAGGACTCGCACAAAAATCCTCATACGTAAGGAGCGGAATGCCAAGCCGCTCGATGAGATGCTGAAGCTGAGCGGAACGGATCAGCCACTCCTCGGCCAGCATGGTCAGCACATCCAGCCGCCGGGGAGCATCGAGCGTGGCTCCAGAATGCCGACGGTAGAGAATGCTTGCGGCATTGGCGTAGGGATTTCGGTTATTGGCCATGAACGAGATATCGCGAAACTGAGACGCCAGCATCTCGAGTCGCATCATGTTGGGCGGGCTCTTCTCGATCACCACATCGATCGACTGCGTGAGCTTCTTGATCTCCTGATACTTCCTCAGCCACACCGCCTTGACCGAGGCGTAGTCGACTTTCTTCCGTGGGCTCCACCGGTCAGCCGCGCAGAGCCCCTGCACGAGCCACTGGCCTTCGCCACGGGGTGCAAGGATCATCGTTCGATGGCACGAGTTGAGGAGCTCCGAGAGCGCCGTCGATCCCGAGTAGGGTGGCGTGATGATGAAGAGGAAGTGCGGCTGGTCGTTTTCGTCAAATCGTGGCCGAGGCCATCCGAGCGCGGCGCGAAGTCTGTTCATCGGCGGCAGTCACAGACCGGTGGATTACCGACGGAAGAACCGTCGGTCGGGGGTTGACGATGGAGCCGGGTTGGAGGCCGTGGGCGACGACGCCGCGGGCTCGGCGGTCACGTTCGTTTCCGTGGCCTTCGCCTCTGGGTCGGCCAGCGCGATGGCAAGCCAGCCATCCGTCGCAACCGCCTGCACCGCCCGCAGGCCGGCAAGCTTTGGGTTGTCTGTGACCGTCATCGGCACGAGCGGGATCTCCCGCTCCTTGGCGAAGATCTTTCCGAAGACGGTCCGCAAGCCGATTTCGAGCCGCCCCTCATGGCCAGGGCCGCCGATCTGCACCGGCCCTTCGCGTTCGAGAAACACCTGCGGGCCCGTGACCACCGGCCGATACGCCACCTTGGCGATGATGTCGTACCAATGCCGCCGGCCGTATTCGAAGGCTTCGAGCGACACCCTCACATGCACGAGGCCATCGCGGCATTCCACCCGCAGCGGCTCCTGGCGAGCGAAGGTCACCGCCACGTCGTCTGGGAGATCGTCTGGCACCTTCGGATCGACGCCGAGCCGTTCACACACAAGCCTCGCAAGCTGCGGCAGTTCGAGCCGCTGGCCGGCAAACCCAAACTGCTCCACGGCATTGTTGGCCACCGTGTCATGCACCTGAAAGCTCACAAGCGAATTGGCGGGGGCCCGCGGCCGGGGCGTGTGGGCGGCAAGCTGTGTTCCGGCGGCGAGCCGAAGCCGCGCCGTGGCAATGTCGTCGGTCGTCTCGAGGGCCACGGGCGTTGGCTCGAGGCCAAGCGTCACCAGCGGCTTCCAGAGCTTCTCGCGAATGCGTTCGGCCATGCCTTCAAATTTCGGTTCCGCCTCCTGATCGACCTGCCGACAGGCGCGGCCCAAGACTTTGCTACTCACCTCGCGATTGGCCTCCTGCCGCGCGGCGTCATGCTGGCTCTTCGCAATCGATTGAACCAGCTTCCCCATGATTGGAACGTTGTCGACGCTCGTCTCGATCGAGGCCAACTGGGCGCGGCTCAGCGCGGTGCCACGGGCATTGCCAAACGCGAGGCCGGCAGAGGTCACGGTGATCGGCTTGTGGACGGTGAAGCTCGCCTGCCCCCTCGAATGAATCGCGACCGGGCCGGAAGCCGTGACCGTTCGCGACGCCACCTCACCGTTGACCACAAGCTCCATGCGAAGCTCGGTGGGATGGGGCACAAACCGCACCGACAACGACTGCTCCACCGTGCTCCGGCCCCGCACGGGCCGTCCCAAAACGAAATCCTGCACAGGGCCGCTCGTAACGGTTGCTTCCGGGAGCATTCGTGACACGAAATCGCGATGCACGGCCACGCGAACATTCGCCGCGTGGTAATGGTCAGAGATGGCGCGGGCGAGCGCCACAGCAGTCGGTGAACTGCTCTCGGCGATCGAGGCAAGCGACGCACGAACGACAGCCGCATCGGTGGCCGAGACCGACGTCTCATACCGCTCGAGGCAGGCAAGCAGGCTGCGGGCCTCCTCGTGAACTGGCTGCGGCATCGCACGCATCGCCACCTCGCCCCCCTGCGGCTGGGCGTTGTCGCCGCTTTCCATACACCACGCTGCGGCTGCCCGCCACACGGCAACGCGGCGGGATACGGCGAGCGCCGCGCGACGTGTCTGCGAGGCTACCGCGGGTGGCACGCCTTCGTCGGCCACGGCCATACCGGCGGCGACACGCTCCCCGAGGATAAGAAGCGGGTCGCTCGCTCGTGGATCGGCGGGGCCGGCAGTGTCGAGCGTGGCATGCACAGCATCGAGCGTGTCGTTGGCCCATCCGGCAATGGCACCGCTGGAGTCGATGCCGCGGGCTGAGGCGAGTGTTTCGAGATCGTCGAGGAGCTGCACAGGCGTTGGCCAGCCGTCGCTTGCATTTGCTTCGCCGCCCCGCTCGTCGGGCCGTGGTGCCGCAAGGCCTCGGGCAAGCCGACCCTCGCCACGGAGACGACTGCGAAGACGATCGCCGAGCATGGCTGGTGATCGCTGTTGCGGCTGAGGCGTGGTCTGGGTTTCAACGCGACTCTCGGCAAATCTGTCTGTGAGACGATCGATCATGCGGCCCGTGGAAGGTGGCCGGGCTTCCTGCGGCTGCGACGCCCCCTCGTCAACCCAGTTGACGCGATCGGGGTCGCTCCAGGTTGCTCCGGGAAGAGGTGCGGCGGGGGCTGCTTGAAGCACCGGCGCGTCGGTTACGGTCACTTCACTGACAGGCTCGCTCATCTCCTCCTGCTCGTCTGCAACGGACACAAGCGGCGGCGTTTGGAGGGGCATTCGCTTCGGCAGGAATCCTTCGGATTGAATCGGCTCGAGTCGCACAAGCCGTGGAGGCGGTGGCAGCAGCGCAGGGCTCGCTGATGGCGGCGCGAGCATGGGCTCAGGCCTGGCCGCAGCGACAAGGGCCGGTGGTGCGGGCACTCTTGGTAGGGTCGGTGGCTCATCCACCATAGCTACCGCGAGGGCTTCTTCTGGCAGCCCGAAGAAGGGCTCGGTTACCATCCATGACGACGGGTCGAGGGAGACGCCGATCGCGGCGGCCATACCTGCCACCAATGCGGCCACGAGCGTGGCCGCGCCTGTCTTGCCAATGCCGTGGCGTGTGTTCCCCATCGTTTGTCCGCCATGCGCCCCCGGGACGCGACACCACCCGCGTACCCCGCCCCCGTGGATCGACAGGCAAGACCGGCAAAATCGATCCCTTCACGGATCGCCCGCAGGGTCTTCCAGAGCGGAGTTCGTCAGGCAGACAGGTCCGCCATGCACCGGGCGCCGTGGCAACCTGGGTAGCCGAGCTGGGGCTTCACGTGGCCCAGGCAAGCTTCGGCGCCTCGAGCACCGCCGTCCACGCATCGACAAGCGTTGGAAGATGCGCGTTGCGGTCGATCGCATCCACGGCATCAAGTGTCTGCTCGAGTGTGGCCGCTGCCTCTTCAGGGCCTGCCAACCATTGGGCAACACCGCGGGCCATCGCCGCGTCATCCGGCAGCTCGCCGTTCGCCCCGTGCCGCACGGCCGCACGATAAAACTCGACCGCCGCGGTGAGCACAGCCGTGAGCCGCGCCCGCCGTGGCGGAGCATCTTTGCCGGCAGCCTCGACGAGCGCATTCACTTCCCGTGCCAGTTCGACGCCCGCGAGCGGCCGCCGAGCGAGCATTCCGATAAGCCGCTCTCGAAATGCCCCCATCTCCGGATCGAGCATGAGCCGCGCCCGATCGATACTGCCACCCGAGGCGGAAGCCGCAGCCGAAATCGTCGCCGGATCGGTCTCATCGCCCGCGCGGGTGAGCTCCTCGGCCACCAGTCGTTGCACGGTCTCGGGAGCGATAGGCCGAAAGCGAATGAGCTGGCACCGCGAACGGATCGTCGGCAACTGCCGCTCGGGCCCCGTGCCCACGAGGATGATCACGGCGCCCGGCGGCGGCTCTTCGAGCGTCTTGAGGAGGCAGTTGGCCGCCTCAACCGCGAGGTGATCGGCGTCGAGAATGATCGCCACTTTGCGAGTGCCGACCGCCGGCTGAAGCAGGATTCGCCAGCAGAGGCCTTCCCGCATGCGGTGGGCGTCGTCGCCGATGAACAGGTCGAGCGGGATCGTAGACTTGTCGGGAGGCTTGGAGACGATGTCGATATCGGGGTTACTCCCGGCAGCCGCCTGCACGCACGAGCTACATCGACCGCAGGCCGAAAGCCCAGGGCCCGGCTCCAAGCACACAATCGCCTTCGCAAGCGCCTTGGCAAACGCTCCCTTGCCCACGCCCGGTGGCCCGGTGAAGAGATACGACCCGGCGATCCGCCCGCCAGCCTCGGCCGCGATGAACCGCGCGGCCACGTCGTCATGCCCTTCGATGCCCTGCCACGCCATGCGTCAAGCCCTCTCCGCCGGCACAAGCGCTGGGAATTTTGTCGTCACCGCCGCGAGGATGAGCTCGGTCACATCAGCGGGTGGGCCGCTGGCGTCAACCACGCGGATTCGCTCCGGGTCGGCCGCCGCCTCATGAAGGTAGCCGGCGCGAAGTCGGGCACGGTAGCCTTCGCCGCGGTCCTCCATCTTGTCGAGCGGGCGATCCATCCGGCGGGCCGCGGTTTCAAGATCGACGTCGAGCACAAGCACGAGGTCAGGCAAAAGGCCGCCTGTGGCGATCCCGCCCACCTGCCAGATCGTCCCTGGCTCGAGGCCGCCCGCATGCCCCTGGTACACGACGTTGGAAAGGAGAAACCGATCTGAGACGACCCACGCGCCGCGGGCAAGCGCCGGCCGCACCACCTCCGCCACGAGCTGCGCCCGCGCAGCCATATAGAGAAACATCTCCGCCGTCGCCTCAAGCTCGATATCCCGTCGGTTCAGCAAGATCGCCCGGATGGCATCGCCAACACCGGTCGAGCCTGGATCGCGGCAGGTGACCACCTCGTGGCCGCGGTCCCTGATCCATTCGGCGAGTGACCAGAGCTGCGACGACTTGCCCGCCCCGTCCATCCCGTCGAGCACGATAAAACGCGGTGGCGTCATAGAAGCTCGCTCAAAAGCCATGCGTCCCGAGCCAGCGTTGGCATTCGGCCGCCCACGGATGAAGCGTCTTCATGCCATCATAGGGTCGCACACCGAGGCCGAGGCCATGACGCCCCGTCTCGTAGACATGCAGCTCGTAGGGCCGGCCCAACTTCTTGAGCTTGATGCCCATCTCGAGAATCGGCTCGAGCTTCACCGACTGGTCTTCGAAGGTGTGCCAGATGAAGAGCGGCGGCACGCCTTCATGAACGGCCAGTTCGCCCGAGAGTTCCCGACAGAGCTCGTCGGCCGGTGCGTCACCGAGGAGGTTTTTTCGGGAGCCGCCATGCGAGTGTTCGGACATCATGCTCACAACCGGATAGCAGAGCACGCCGAGGGCTGGTCGTGACGACTGCCGCTCGACGGGGTCGTCGTGCTTCGCATCGCCGTCATCTCCCTTGAGGCATGCGGTGAGCGCGAGGTGACCACCGGCCGACGATCCGATCACGCCCACACGACGGGGATCGATCTCAAACTTCTCGGCGTCGTGCCGCACGAGCCTGATCGCCCGCTGAACATCGCCGAGCATCACAGGATGACGGTAGCCCTTGCTGCCGAGCCGGTAGCGAAGCACAAACGCCGAGATGCCCTGGGTGTTGAGCCAGCGGGCGTAGTCGGTGCCCTCATGATCGGCGAGCCCGCCGTATCCGCCGCCAGGGCAGATGACCATCGCCGCGGTAGCGCCAGCCGATTCCCGTGCGGGCCACCAGGTGATCGTCGGAATATCGTGGTCGGCATCGCCGAGGGCGGCCGGCGCCGCGCCCTCCCAGAGGCGAATCGTGGCGGCAGGCTCGCGAGCCATCATTGGCTCATCGCTCGTTGGCGGCTCGGCGAATGCTGGCATGCCAGCAGCGACCAACGCAGCGCACACGACGGCACGAATGGCAAAACGCATCGGCATCTCCCCGGTCGATTTTGAGCGGGGCACCCTCGCCCCATCGGTGGCTCATGATACGGCATCACGCGGCGACAGTCCCTGTGCCGCAATCGCCCGCGGTTCCCAGCGGTGATTCCCACGCCAGATTCCGGGCTCGACCATGCTTCCCCGCATTGGCTAGGCTCTCATCGCCGCGCGGCTGTCGTGCGGCTTGCCCCGCATCTGCGAAAGGATTCGCCCATGCGTCCCTCGTCCGCCGCGGCCTTGGCCGCATGCCTCGCTGCCTCTCTCGCTCACACCGCGCCCGGCCAGGTGGCGATGCCGCCATCGACGCAGGAGTTGCAGACGGTCGTCGCGTCGCAGCGGGCGCTCGATGAGTTCAGCAATCTTCAGATCGAGTCGATCCCGCCGGCCATGCTGGGCGCGGCGCAGGGCATTGCGATCTTTCCAAACATGATCAAGGGAGGCTTCATCCTGGGCGTCAACTTCGGCCGGGGTGTGTTGCTGGTCCGCCGAAGCGACGGCTCGTGGAGCCCGCCGGCGATGGTGACGATGGGGGGCGGCAGCCTCGGCTTTCAGGCGGGCGTGCAGTCGGCGGATCTCGTACTCGTGTTTGCAACGCCCCGCAGCCTGGAGGGGATGCTTCGGGGTGAGAAGGTAACACTCGGAGCCGATGCGAACGTGGCCCTCGGGCCCATTGGCCGATCGGCGAATGCCGGCACCGACGCCAGGCTCGGCGCCGAAATCTATTCCTATGCTCGCTCTCGCGGCCTCTTCCTTGGCGTGTCGGTCAACGGGGCGAGCCTGTCGCTTGATCCCAATGCCAACGCCATGCTCTACGGCCGTGCCGGTATCACGCCCGCCGACATCTACAACGCCAATGGTCTGGCCTACCACCCAGAGGTCGCCGCGCTCATCAACGACGTCACCGCCCGCGCCCGGCCCCCGCAGGTGCCAGTGCCCGGTGCCATGCCGCAGCCAGCAGTCGCCGCGCAG
>JBGTGN010000091.1:0-20075 GCA_041746715.1 Pirellulales bacterium
CGCAGGGCGGGCAGCGCCGACACCGGACAGACCACGGCGTCGCACCCCGCAAGGTGAGCGGCAAACCGTGAGGCCAAGGTATCCCGCGCGGCCACGAGGCCGGCCAGCCCCGCGGCATCCCGCGGCCCCGTGCGACTGAGCCCCTTGGCCTCGATGCGACGGCCGCTCATCCTCGCCACACCGGCCACGAGGGATCGCGCAGGGTCTGACATTCCGCCGAGCATCAAGAGCCTTGCGACGCCGGGGATCGGTTTACATGCCGAAAACAGCCTGCGGATATCGCGTCCCCCACCGGCCGAGAGGATCGCGAGATGGAGCCAGGCGGCTTCTTCAGCCAGGGCACCGGAAAGTTTTGTTGTTTCAATTCCGAGGCGATCGAGTCGCGCGACGGCGTCCGCCACGCCCCGTCGGATTGCCGGCGACGCAGGAATCGGGCCCGCATCGTCCCACCATCCCACGCGGCGAACCGGCTCGACAGAGGTGACGGCCGCCGGCGCGACAGCGTGCATTGCCGCGGCGAGGTCCGCCACATACCGAGCCAAGAACCCGGCCCGCGTACGCACGGTGCGGAGGTTGGGCTGGGTGTTGTAAGCCCCTCCCTCGCCGAGTGTCTGTGACCGCGGCATGATCGCCGCGATACCACATGCATGGGCCGGCTGCCTCAGACTGCCCGCGAGGTCGCTCCCTACGCCAAGCGAAACGACCCCGGCAGCCACGAGCGCCGCGTCCCCACCGCTTGAGCCGCCAGGCCCTCGGTCGGAAGTCAGTGGGTGGTTCGTGCGGCCCCACACCGGGTTTTCAATCTCGTGGAGATACATCACTTGCGGCACATTCGCCTTGCCGACGATGATCGCGCCGGCATTCCGCAATCGGCTCACGATCTCAGCGTCTTCGGCATCGGACTCCCGTGCGAAGCCAGGGATGCCAAGCGTGGTCAGCAGGCCCCGCACGCCAAAACATTCCTTCACGCTTACCGGCACACCGGCGAGCGGGCCGCTTGGTCCTGCCTCTGCTTCGTGGCGAGCCATCTCATGCCGCGGCTGCACGAGGGCGTTGAGGTGCTGGTGCGAGGCGTCATGGCGGGCCGTATGCTCCGCGAGCACGTCGGCAGCAGTCCGCCGCCCCGCTGAGATATCCGCCGAGATCGTCACGACGGAGTCGCGGTCACACTGCCCTGCCAGAAAAGACGATGCGGTCACGGGCCGAAGAGTGGGTCGGCAGCCTTCGCCGGCCGCACCTGCGTCGCCCACACCACGTCGCCGTCAACGGTCAACCCGGTGACGATCACGGTGTCACCAGCAGCCACGGCAGGCTCGGATCGAGTAAGGACCACAAGGGGCTTTTCACCAAGCATCACCTCGGCTCGCCAATACGGACCCACTGGGCGGGCCGACTGGAACGTGACCGGAGCCACCACACCGTCGCTCGAGCGACGCGAGTAGTTCATCCAGTCGCGGGTGAGCCTGGTGAGCGACCCGACAAGCTCGGGCCGGCTGGCCAGGGCCTGGTCTACAGACGCGACGGCGGCGGGCATCGTCTCCAACGGACGGCCAGTATCACCAGCGACCCGTTCGAGCATCGCAAGCTCCTGCGCGTAGCCAGAAAGTGACTTGTAGCACTCCACGAGAAGCTTTTTCATGACCGGATCCGATGGATCATCAACGCTCTGCACCGCGTCGAGGGCGGCGATCGCGGTCTCGGCAGCCGCATCGAGGGATGCCGTATCAAGTGGCACCGGTTCGGGGGCCGGCGGAGGCCCAGACGGCTCGACAGGCGATGATGGCTCCGCCTCATTGAGAAGATCCATGAGCGGATCAGTCTCTTCCTCGCCGGTGCCCGTCGGTACCGGGGTGACCGACGCGAGGTCGGTGCCGGATGGCTCAAACGGCTCCCGATCGGGAACCACAGGATCCGAGCCTGGCTCGACCGGAGGATCGGTCATGGCCACATCGCCGCCGCCTGCATCCGGGCCGAGGACGTCATCGAGGCTCGGTGCGCTGCCGCTTCCCGACGTGGAGGCGGCCTGGCCCCCCGAGCGAAACTTTGCTGGCACGAGAAAACTGAGCGCGTCGGGCATCATCGGGGCGACCTTGAACGTGTCCTTCCCGGCGGCCCACCACAGAATCCCGATGACGATCGGGATCGACATCGCGCCGCCCACCACCACGCCGATCATCTGGCCGACCATGCTCGGCTTCTTCTTTTTCTGCGGGGCCGGTCGCGAGGCCTTCTTTCCACTGGACTTGGGCTCGGATGGATCGGCTGCACCAGTGGCCGCACCGGTGATCGGCGCCGGATCGTCTTCCGACGCTTCAGCCGACATCATGCCACCCACGGCGTCCTCGAAGCTAAAGGGCGCATCCTCGTTTTCCTCGGCCTCCGCGCTGGCGGCATCGCTTGTCTCGCCAGCGTTCTCAAGCGACGCGAAGGAAAAGGGGCTCGCGTCGTCGGCCTCGGCTTCCTCGCTGACAGCATCGCTGGCTTCGCCAGCATTCTCGAGAGACGCGAAGGAAAATGGACTCTCGTCGTCATCTGCTTCGGGAGCGTCATCCGCGCCTGCATCGCCCGACTCAGCCGCAGTGAACTCAAACGGGCTTTCCGTGGAGTCTGATGCGTCGTCGGTCGCTTCCGCTGAAATCTCCTCAGCTTCGTCGGCGAGCGACTCTTCGGGATCGGCCGCGGCTTCCGGGTCGGGCACGGCACTGTCCACCGTCGAAGCGCCGATTCCGCCAAACGGATCAACCGGCTCCATTGACTCGCTCGAAACGAGCGACCCGAGCGCACTGGCCTCGGGGATGCCAGAATCACTCGTACCAATGTCCAATGATGACTGGCCGATCATCCCACTTGATGGGTTCTCTTCGTCTGTTTCATCGTCATCTGACTGAAAAACGGAAAGCTCAGGCGATGACCCGTCTTCGTCCGACTTCGATTCCGGCTCCTCGACCCAATCATTGAAGCCATCGTCGTCCTCGGTGGCCGCTTCGGACGGCGCGTCACTTGGCACCGCGGCCGTCACGTCATCATCATCGATCGGCGCGCCAGCAGGAGAGGGCGGCGTCTCGTCGAATGAAAATGAGAGACCTTCCGTCGCCTCGGGAAGGTCGTCCGACTCGAGGCCGGCCCACGGATCGTCACCGGCTTTTGCCTTGTCATCGTCAGCCATCTGGCTCTCTCCGCATGTGCGTTTCACCGCTGCTCCGGGATGACCCCCCGGAAACACCGCCACGAGTGTACCACCGCATTTTTAGCCGCCACCATCGGCCCCGAGCAGAAACCTCAGAGCCCGTGCGCCGGGCCGTACCGGTGATGGAGGCTCTCGGCCAGCCAATCGGCTGACACAGGCCGCCCCGTGGCCCGCTCGACGAGAGCTTCGCTCAGATATTGCCTTCCATAAGCGTGAATTTCCGTCCGGAGCCAGTCGAGGAGGGGTCGGAAGTTTCCGGCAGCAAACTGCGACTCCAGGCCTCCAAGTCGCTCTTCCGCGGCCGCCATGAGCTGGGCCGCATGAAGATTGCCGAGCGTGTAGGTCGGAAAATAGCCGATGAGGCCCGCGCTCCAGTGGATGTCTTGGAGCACCCCAGAGGCGTCGTTCGGCGGGCGAATTCCGAAGTCGCGTTCAAACCGATCGTTCCAGGCCGCGGGGAGGTCTGCCACCGCAAGCTCACCCTGCACGAGCGCTCGTTCGAGGTCGAACCGAAGCATGATATGGAGGTTATACGTGACCTCATCCGCCTCGACCCGAATGAACGACGGTCGTACCGCAAGCATCGCCTCGTGAACAACCGCCGCGCTGGCATCGCCGAGCGCGCCTGGAAATGCCGCACGAGCCATCGGAAAGCACCACTCCCAAAAGGCCCGCGAACGCCCCACGAGATTCTCCCAGAGCCGCGACTGCGATTCATGGATGCCGAGCGATGCCGCCTCCCCGGGCGGCAGGCCATACCACTCCGTCGGGAGCCCCTGGTCATACATGCCATGGCCGGCTTCATGAAGCACGCCATACAGCGCAGACGGCAGCCATCGCTCGTCCCAGCGGGTCGTGATGCGGCAGTCATGCGGCCCAAGCGACGTGCAGAAGGGATGGTCGGTGGTGTCGAGCCGGCCGCGGCTGAAGTCGAAGCCGATCTGTTTGGCGACATCGTGAACAAAGAGCTTCTGAGCCTCGACCGGATACGGCCGCTCAGTGAGAACCCGGTCGTCTGGCCGCGTGGTCGCCTGGCCGCATGCCTGCACGAGTGGCACAAGCCGCGCCCGCAGGTCATCGAATCGCGGCGCGATCGCCCGCCATCGGCCCCCAGGCTCATAGTCGTCCAGAAGGGCGTCATACACGTCGAGGTCAGGCCGCTGGCATGCCGCCTGCACTCGCTTGAGCGAAAAGACCTTCTCGATCCATGGTGCGAGCATCGACCAGTCAGACGCAGCCCGCGCCGTCACCCACACCTGCTGGGCCTCGCATGTCGTGCGGGCCAGTTCGGCCACAAGCTTCGCAGGCAACCTCGCCTGCTTCTCGAAGTCTTCCGCGAGGAGTCGAATCGCGACGCGCTCCTCCGGGGTTCCGCTCACGGCCAACGGCCCGGCGGCGAGGGCCGCAAGCCGTTCCCCTTGCTCCGGATCGGTGCGGTGGTGGTGGACCACCGAGGCCATCTCGGCAGCCTGGTTGGCCCGCCACGCGCCGCCGCTCTCGGGCATCATCGTCCGCTCGTCCCAGCCGATGAGGGAATCGATCGTGCCGAGCACGGCACCGCGACGGGCATGATCGCACGCGGCGACAAGAAGCTGATCGGGCGACTCGGCAAGAGATCGTGGCATTGCAGTCATGGCGGCAGACTATGATGCGCAGGCCTCGTCAGCAACCACGTCCTTTTGCCGAGGTGCCCGTTTCGTGTCCGATGCGCTCACTGTCGCTCCGGAGCCCGTGCCATGCTCGACGTCCTCGTGATCGCCCCGCATCCCGACGATGCTGAGCTCGGCATGGGTGGCACCATCGCGCTGATGCGTGCGAAGGGAATGGCCGTGGGCATTCTCGATCTCACCGACGGCGAGCCAACACCGCTGGGGTCGATCGAAACCCGCGCTCGCGAGACAGCCGAGGCGACCGCGGCCCTGGGGGTCGGGTGGCGAGAAAACCTCGGTCTCCCAAACCGCCGCCTCCGTGCTACGCTTACCGCGCGGGGGGCCCTCGCCGGCGTCATCCGGCGCACAAGACCTCGTTGGCTCTTCGCCCCCCATTGGATCGATGCTCATCCCGACCACGTGGCCGCCACGCGACTGGCCGACGCCGCGCGATTCTGGGCGAAGCTCACCAAGTGCGATCTCCCGGGTGAGCCGTGGCACCCAGAACGCATCTACCACTACGCCTGCGTGCACCTCCGCGCCGTGCGACGGCCCGCCTTCGTGATTGATATCACCGCCACTGCCGAGGCCAAGCGGCGGAGCATCGCCTGCTACGCGAGCCAGTTTCCTTCTTCCGCGAAGGCCCCGCGTGTTCCCGAACGCGTTGCTGCCGCCGATGCCTGGTGGGGCTCCCAGATCGGCACGCTCGCTGGTGAACCCTTCTGGTCGCGGGAGCCTATCGCCTTGCGCGGGTTCGACGACTTGATGTAGCAACGTCGCCCTCGTCCGCACAGCCTTCCCAGAGTCAACGCCCATCGCGGGCCACGGTGGCGGGCTTGGCCCGGTCAAGGTGACCTGGGGGGGAACCGACAGGAAGGCTGCGGTCATCCGCATGGCGTGGCCGATACGAAATTCTAGTGCGTTCAGGCGCAAGGGTCACGCCACGCTACCGGCTTCGAGCGGTGGCACTCTTCCGGAACATCCGATGGCTGCTCGCGACATCAATGTGATCGCGCTCGTCAAGGGAGGGGAACGCTACGTGTTCCTCTATGACGACGACAGCCGCGATGAAGCCCTCCAGTCGCTCGGCCGTCACGCCGCCAACCCTGACCTGAGCTTTTCCTGGTATGACGCCGCGGTACTTGCCCAGAAGATTCGTCACAGCACCCCGAAGCCCCATCGACTCCGGTTTCAGCCACGAGCAGACCGCCGGGCATGACCTTCTCGCTCGCTGGCTCTCGTCATGGCGTCTCCCGCATCGTCCGCCGGCTCACCCGCACGATGGCCCGAAATTGATCGCTTTCTCAGGCAGCTCGTGGCCGAGCGAGGTGCCTCGCCGCTGACCATCAAGAGCTATCGCGAGGATCTCCTCCAGCTCGAGGAATTCCTCTGGTCGGCCGGATGCCGGCGGCCTGCCGACGCCACGAGCCCGATCCTCCGCCGTTTCGCCTCTGGCCTTCATGCCGCGGGTTACGCCGCTTCCACAGTAGCCCGCAAGCTCGCCAGCCTGCGGAGCTTCTACGCCTTTGGGCAACGCGAGGGCTGGGTGAAGGCGAATCCAGCCAAGCCGCTCCGGAGCCCGCGAAGATCGCGGAAGCTGCCGAAATTTCTCACGGGAGACGAGATCGGTCGGCTCCTTGCGGCACCGAAACCGGAGGAGCCGGGCGGGCTCCGCGACCGCGCGATCCTCGAGCTGATGTACTCGGCCGGTGTCCGCGTGCGTGAGCTCGTGAATCTCGATGACGGCGACCTCGACCTCCGCAATGGCACCGCGCGAGTGCGAGGCAAGGGCAGGCGCGAACGCCTCGGCATCGTCGGCTCGCATGCCAGGCGAGCCCTGACCGCATGGCTGGCCGCGCGGCCCAAACCACCAGCCGGTCGTGGCCACTTGGCACGACCGCTCTTCACCAATAAGTTTGGAAATCGGCTCTCGGTGCGGGGTGTGGCGAGGCTGCTTGAAAAACATCTCGCACCAGCCGGGCTCACGGGCCGCGCGAGCCCGCACACGCTCCGTCACAGTTTTGCCACGCACCTTCTCGACGGCGGCGCCGACATCCGCAGCGTGCAGGAGCTCCTCGGCCACAAGAGCCTCGTCACCACGCAGATCTACACCCACGTGACGACCCGCAAGCTCCTCGAAGCGTTCGACAACGCCCACCCCCGCGCCCGGTAACGAAGCTGAACGCATCCGCGAGGGGTTGCCCGTGCCGCAGAGCCGGCGTTGTAGGCCGAGCGAAGCCAGGATGGCGAAGCGAGGGCTACACCGAGTGAGCGGAGGCCATGGATGGCCGTAGCGAACGTCCGGCGATGCGGCACGGGCAACCCCGAGCCGCCCTACACAAGCCCGCGCCGTACCGCCCAGACAGCCGCTTGCGTGCGGTCGCCCACCACGAGCTTTCGGAGGATGTTCTGAACATGCTCCTTTACCGTCTCGACGCTAATGGAGAGGGACTGCGCGATCTCCTTGTTGGAGAGCCCGAGGGCCATGTGACGAAGCACTTGGCCCTCCCGTTGGGTCAGTGGAACATCCGGGTCGGGCTTTGTCAGCCGATTCGCCATCGTCGTGGCGATACGACGCAGCTCGCCAGACCGTGCGGGAACCTCGCCGACCGCAGCCCCGGTGATGGCTTGGATGAGCTCGGCGCGGGTGCTGGTCTTGAGAATGTAATCATGCGCCCCGGCGGCCACCGCCCGCGCCACGTAGGTTGGATTGTCATAGGCCGAAAACATCACGCACCGGACATTCGGCATGTCGGAGCGAATCCGCTCGAGTGCCTCCAGGCCATCTTTGAACGGCATACGGACATCGAGCAGGGCGACATCGGGCTTGGTCTTCTTGACCTGCCGGACGGCCTCGTCACCATTCGAGGCCTCGCCCACCACCTTCACATCACTGCCCGTGAACAGGCTCACTAGCCCACGTCGCACCACTTCGTGGTCATCCGCTATTACCACTTTGATGGCCATGCAATCGATTCCTCTTCGTCACCGATACACCCGGAATCCAGGAGTCTAGAGGCGGGATGAGGAGGCTTCAACGAATCTTTCACGACCCGTTGGGGATGGACAGGGCCCCCCATTCGCGCCGCAGGATTCCAGCCTTAAAAGTCCTGGGCTGCGGCGGAGGATTAATGGCCAGTCGCGTGTTCCCGCATGCGGACAAGCATCGCATCGGCGCCCCGGCTGAGGAGCCTGCTGGCCACGCGTCGGCCAAGGGCATCGGCCTCGTCACGCAGAGCCGGAGCGGTCAGGTCGCCAAACGCGACATCCTCTTCGACCGTCACCTCGCGCACATGATGGCCATCCTGCTCGAGCACCCGTGCCCCCAGGTGAAGCCGCTCTCCGGTGAAGCGCGCGAAGCCGGCAACCGGAGCGAGGCAGCCACCGGCGAGCTCGGCAAGACAACTCCGCTCGGCCCGTACGGCCGCGTGCGTGGCGGCGTCGTCGAGAGACGTGATGCCCTGTGCCGCCCGCTCGTCATCGGAACGAATCTGAAGCCCAAGTGCCCCTTGGCCCACAGCCGGCCAGAAGACCGGCGGCTCGAGGAGAGCGGTCACGCGGTCGGCGAGGCCAAGCCGCTCAAGCCCCGCGGCCGCAAGGACAAGGGCGTCGTAGTCACCGGCATCGAGGCGGGCGATTCTCGTATCAACATTGCCGCGAAGCGGGCGGATCACGAGGTCGGGCCGCGCGGCCGCGATCTGCGTTGCCCGCCGCACGCTCGATGTTCCAATCGTTGATGCCGGAGGGAGCGTTTCGAGGGAGCTGCCGGCGTGGCTCACGAGCGCATCGAACGGCGTGGCCCTCGCAGGCACGCAGCCGATGACGAGCCCGGGCACGGCTGCCGTTGGCATGTCCTTGAGACTGTGGACGGCCACGTCGATGCGGCCGTCGAGGAGCGCTCGCTCGAGCTCGCGAACAAAGACGCCGTCGCTCCCAAGCACGGCGACCGGTTCGTCACCTCGTGAATCACCGCGGGTCGAAATGACCTCGATCACCACCTCGCAGCCGGCCTGCTTGAGCCGCTCCACGATCTGGCCGGTCTGCCCGAGCGCCAGGCGACTGCCCCGTGTGCCGACCCGCAGTGGCTCGCTCATGGTCCCATCGCTCCGCGTTCGTTCATTCCGCCGCCTCGATCGGCACGAGCCACCACCGCCGCATACACGCCCGCCGCCCCGGCCGAGAGCAGGGCTTCGCGACAGGCGTCGAGAGTGGCACCCGTCGTGCTGACATCATCAACAAGCAGGATTTTTTTACCAGCCGCCGCTTTCGTCGAGCGAAAAGCACCGCGAACATTCGCGGGCCGCTCCTCTGGGGGCAACTCGTTTTGCATGGGTGTTGCCCGCGTCCGATACAGGATTCTGCGTGCTGGAACCACGAGCCCCTTCGCGACATGCCGCGCCAGGATATCGGCGCTGCTGGTGCCTCGCGTGACACGCCGCATCCAATGCATCGGCACCGGGACCACGAGGTCGGCCTGCCAGGCGGTCATCGTTTCCCGATGCCGCTCGAGCAGGAGCATCGCCAGGGCCGCGGCATGGAGCTCGCCACCAGGTCGCTTCGTGGCAAGGACTGCGGAGCGGATCTCGTCGATGTAGCCGGACAGCACGACGATCCCTTCAAAACGTAACCGGCTCCGGCAGCGGCGGCACACGATCGGCTCTGATCCTTCACCGGCCACTGGCTCGCCGCAGCCGTGGCACCGTGGCCCATCGCTCGAAAGCAGCCGGCGACAGGCGCCGCAGACGACCGCGACTGCCTGGCCCCCCTCATCTTCCTCCCTCCGACAAAACACGCACCGTGGCGGGTAGAGCAGGTCGAGCCCATGCCCAGCCAAGCGACCTGCGGCCTGTCCGAGGGAAGCCAACCAGGACATGAAAACGGGTTCCCGGGAAGGGAGGCGACGCCTCACCATACATGGCTCGAGACGGTGATTGACACCCAGGACATGCAAACGGGCTCAGGGGAAAAGAGGCCGCGGGGCCCGGATTGACGCTCGCCCATGCCACCCGGTACGGTCCGCCGCCCGCAGGGGCCGCCAGCGACCCTCATCCTTACCGCCCTTCCGGGCTCGTCAAGCTTTGATGCTCATCGACCGCTACATCGGCCGCGCCCAGTTGAACGCCTTCGTGATCGTGTTCGTCAGCCTCGCCGGGCTCTATTTCGTGTTCGACGCGTTCACGAACATGGAGGAGTTCATCTCCCATGCCGCCGAATCCGGAAGTCTGGTAAAGCTGCTCGCCTCCTACTACTCCGCGCGATTCGTCTGGTTCTTTGATTCGACAAGCCAGGTTATCGCGCTGGCCAGCGCCATGTTCGCCCTCTCGTGGCTCGAACGACACAACGAGCTCACGGCTCTGCTAGCGGCGGGCGTAAGCCGCTGGCGAATCGCTCGGCCGGTGATCTTCTTCGCGGCTGCCGTGAGCCTCATGGCCGCCGTGAATCGCGAGCTGCTCCTGCCCCGCATCCGTGAAACCTTTGCTCGCAATGCCCAAGACCTCGACGGCACGGCGCTCCAATCGTTTCAGGCGCGGTACGACCATCGCACCGACATTCTCTTTCGAGGCCGTGGTTACCGGGCGGCTGGCGCGGTCATCGAGGCGCCGAGCCTTCTCATGCCACCGCAGTTGGCGGAGTATGGCCCGCAGATCACGGCAGCGACTGCCACCTGGCAGCCGGCAGGTGATGGAAAGCCAGCGGGCTATCTCCTCAGCGGAGTTCACGAGCCTGCCGATATCGACCGGCTTCCTTCGCTCACGCTCGGTGGAGGTCCCGTCGTCCTCACCCGCACGGGTGCCGAGTGGCTTTCCGCCGGCGAGTGCTTCATCGTGAGTGATGTCACCTTCGAGCAGCTCATTGGCTCCGCCAACTGGAGCCAGTTCTCGGCCACAGCGGACCTCATGCGGGCCATCGCGAATCCGAGCCTCGGCGTCACGGGCGACATTCCGCTGCGGGTCCATGCCAGGTTCACGCAGCCGCTTCTCGACATGGGGCTCTTGCTGTTGGGCATTCCGCTCGTGCTGGGACCAATCCGTAGGGGCGTCTTCGCGGCGGTGGGCGGGTCGATTGGCATGACCGTGATTTTCTTTCTCGTCGTGATGGGGAGCCATGCGCTCGCCCTCACCGACGCGGTCACCCCATCGCTTGGGGCCTGGCTGCCGGTGCTCGTGCTTGGGCCCCTGGCCGCCTGGTCGGCTGAGCCGATGTGGCGGTAGTGCCTCGCGGGCATCTCCAGCCGAAAACAGGCGAAAGAATGTCGGCCACTTTGCCGATTGCCAGAAGATTAAGAGTTTTCATGAACCTGCCGGCGTTCTGGAGCCAGTCACGGAATGCGGCCACCCGCGGCGGATCGCTGGCGTGTTTCTGAGCCACGGCGGTCGGTGCCGGACACTTCTTCCGAGATTCAAGATGGTGCGAGCAGCGACGTCATTCCGGTGACTGTTTCTGCCACCCCTCACTCTGGAACATACAAGGGGCGGCCGAGGCGCTTCTCGGGGGCAACGTCTTCGCCAGCAGCTTTCGCACGCTCCCACTCCGCTTTGAATCGCTTGTTGAACTCGATCCGTGACTGTCTTGGAATAGCGGGATCGACACCGAACGTGCTCAGGAAGTGCCAGTTCAGGAAATGTTCTAGCCCCTTCTCTGTCAACGCTGTTCCGTCAAACCGAATATAGGTCATTCTCGGGAACCGTGGAATCAGCTTCACGTTATCGTCGGTGACGACGCAATCCACCATCGACAGATGCTCGAGCTTCTGACACCTCTTCAGCGCGGCGATTCCAGCAGGCGTAACACCAGTGCCCCCGACGTCCAGATACCGAAGGCGCGTGCAGTTCGCGAGATGGGCAATCCCCGTGTCCGAAATCTCTGGGTTCGACGTCAGGTCGAGCCACTCGAGTTGCGACATGCGTTCAAGGGACGCGATGTCCTTATCCGTGGCGTTTATACCACTCAGATCAAGAGACACAATCCAGGGATTCGCCGCCAGGCGCGCAAGCCGGTCCTTGAGCGGCGTCACCTCTTTCATAGGTGAGATCCGCGCCACACACACCTCTTTAATCGACGGAAAGACCGGGAGTATCCAAATCATCCAATCGATGGTCGACTCGTTACGGCTCCACGCCGTAAAGGACACCGCTGGATCACTCCATCCAAACGCCCTGGTTCCCCCGAGCCAAGAAACCCGATCACTCAACAGTCGTGGCCCGCAGGAGCTCACGATTCCGCAGGACGGGATCAATAAAAGCGTACCAATCAGGAAAAGACGTCGTCGCATGTCCCTGCGCCCTTAAGACAGCGTTGAACGAAATCCTGTTTGCTCCCGAACCTTCTCCCAGAAAAGCCATGTGGTCGCGGAATCAAAATTGAACTGAAACGAATGCCCTGGCCAACTTCTGATAAATCCCTCTGTTAGACCAAGATCCTGGATATTAAAGTTATTGTTAATGGCGAATCGGCCGTCGCCTTCCAACGCCATGTCCATTGTACCGACCGGCATCGCTTCAGATCGTGCCAGAAACGCCATCGCTTCGTAGGCGGAAGGCCCCGGCTGAGGAAGCCCGCTATCAACGGCCGGCACGGTCAAGCCAACGTTCAGATCGGCCTCGGAAATGAAGACCCGCATTGATCCTCCGACCGTACCAATCGTCGTCCAATACCCGCGCTGGAAGCCGTCCTCGGGTGTCCATTGATAGCGCGATTCCCATACAGTGCCCTGCCAGCGGCCGCCTTTCAGCCAGTTGTTTGTAGGCCAAACTGTCCGCCCAGCCGTAGCAGCGTCATCTGGGTTGTACATATTGACCCACTTGCCTGCTGCTGGGGACGTGCCGGCCATGTAGTAATCATCGTTGCTGCCACCATCCCCGGAAGGCCAATGACGATAAAGGTCCGTCTCGGAGTCCGTCTCGGAGCCTACCCCCCAATTCCATCCCACCCGCGCACCCTGGGTATTTGATCCGTAGATCCCCGCCGAAATCGCGGCCTGCATCGCAATGTACGTATTAACTAGTTCGTCCTGATGCCCACTCGCGAACCACTGACGCAAGGCCTCGGCGACCACGATGCTGCCCATGCTATGTCCGAGGAGATGCGTGCGTCCCGTCGGCGACTTGAGCGATGCGAGATAGTGCATCAAGGCCCGACCCGAACGCCACGCCTGATATTCACTCGCGTTAAATGAAAGATTCAAAGCTTCGGTCTCGTACACCGGTGTCGATGGTATCGGGCCTTCCGAGTCGGCAAACGTTGGCCAATCGAAGGCCACGAGGTTCCCGCGAAAACCCTGCCAATACAATCGCTTGAAGGCCGTTTCGGCGAACGCCTTCTTCCAATCCGTGTCCGGGCTTTCGACCTGAGTCCCATCCGTCATGTTCCAGCCGTGCACAAACACGACTGTGTCGTTACCCGAGAGGAAAGGTGCCGAGTCGATCTCGCTGCGCCCTACTCTTCTGGCATCGGCGAAATGAGGCAACTCCGTGTCGCCAGTCTCGTACGTGGCAGTGCGATCATCACTCGCACCTGGGTTATAGGGAATTCTCATTCGAGTGTAGAAGTCCTCGAACTCGCGAAGATCGAGCGTCACGGCCTGGTCGCGTGAGGTGGTGCGAGCGACATCAGAATAAGAGGCAACTTGGGGATACGTCACGGTCACGGTCAGCGTGAGGGTAACTTTACCTGGCGAGCCAACGCCCTCGAAAAGGAATCGTGATCTCTCATCCCAACCATTTGTGAACGCGGACTGCAACACTTTGGACGTGATAGTAGATTCTGACGAGCCCCCGCTTTCGGCGTTCCAGCGATCCACTTGGAGGTCGGCCCACACGTCTTCCTTGACGTGACTGTTGGATTTTGAGCTGATTTGCCGAAACAACCGAATGCTGGTCGCGTCGGTCAACCCCTTCAACTCGTAACGGACAAGCGGTTTCTGCGGGTCCGGAAGGTCGTCTACGTCGCGAGAACGGATAAAGTGCCCGCCTTCGTCATTGAGGACATCGTCAAGGTTGAGTCCCAGGGATGCAAAGTCTTCCAGGTCTCGCCGAGTTGAAATACGACCATCCTCATTGTCACGCTCCGCAAGTACCTTCGAGGCGTCCTCGGTCTCAAACTCGGATTCGAACCAGGGATCTATTCGTACTTCATGATCGTTATTGAGCCAGAACGTGAGTTGTGAGTCGTAGTTATCTGAAAAGTCAACCGTGCCGTCGCGATTTCCATCGACCGCGATGCCGACGTCGATGACTCGAAAGCGAACGTCATCAGCCAGTTCAGCGACGGCCGGGCTCGTAATCGACGTCGAGACCGCCTTGAAGCCGATCGTGCGCTGTGACGCTCCGGTCGACGTCAATCCTTCGATCCAGATATCGATCTGTGATGAGCCCGCGGGTACAGGAGTGACCTGAACGGCGGACGGAATCTTGAACCAGCCATCGCCAGCCGCGATAAAACCGGCCCACGCCGCTCGGGTCCAAAGGACTACACTGCTCGCGGCAGAGCCATCGAACTGATAGCTAAAGTACGGCGAAAGCATCCCGGGAAACTTGGCTACCGCTTTGGTGAACTGTGTGGCGTACAGGGAATCAATCTGCGCAGAGTTCCTGTAATCGGGTACGTAGTGAGGGAGCCCGTCTTCAGCAAGTTCCGCAACGGGATGTGGCAATTGGCGAGAAAAATCTGAGTTTCGCCAGACAACGGCCCCCGAGCCGTCTTCGATCTCTGGGGCGAGATCGTCGATCACCACATCAACTTCCGCGGCGGTCGCCGCGATCATCTCGATCAGTTTCGAACCGGAGTCCTCTCCCTGCGGCGTCAGCGTAAACACGATGTCGGCCATGTCGACACTTGGCCGGTTGGCCTCGATCCAGAACGTCCAAAGGGTTGAGTCGGGCCCTGGGCCAGCGGTGAGTCTGACCGTACCGTTGGGCAACGCCTGGTTGCCGTTCGTCTCCGCGTCATACAGCAACACCTTGTCGTCGCCGCTTCGAAGGGTGAGCTGTGCGGATGCCTCAGCAGACAACTCCACGATCAGTGGTACGCGAGCGCCGCCAACCGGCACAATCACGCCTGGCTTGGTTGGCTCTTCTTCGATCTGCTCTTCGACCTTCGACCTGTCGAGCATCGCGGTATTGTCGCTGTTGACATCGAGATCGAGGATATATGGCTTCAGCTCAACGACCCAATACTGGTCGTCGTAGTCAAAGTCGTTGAAGGCACTACGCGTGAGATCCTCCAGCACAATCATCTTCGTCTCGCCAGGCTCAGCGCGGTCGTGCTTCGGCCATCGCTGCGCCAGTATGTCTTGGATCTCGACATCAAAAGGCTTGTTATTCGGGTCTTCAGGAGGCACTGGCGAGCCGGGCTCGTCTCGCTTAGGAAACGCGTAGTAGTAGTCTTGGCCATCCCACGTGTTCTCTGTGTGAACCGTGCCCGACACACGGGCGTAGACCGCGTCAACCCAGGTCTGATTCAGGTCGGCCACCAGCTTGACGGGCTTGGGGTCGGCGGTGAGCTCCCATTCGGTATTGAACTCCCTCTCGTTGGGAGTCCGATGCTTCCTGATCGTGACCTTCCACCACTCCGACGCAGTCACGTCTGCTGCTGCATTCGCCACCGGCCCATCCTCGCCCATGGCAGTAACGAACAACCGATGTGCCCCGGTCGGAAGCGTGCTCACATCAAAGTGGAGGCCGTCTCCCGGCGCCGTGTCCGACGAAAGAAGCTGATCGACGCCAACGTCGAGGACACGATTGCCGTTGGTATCGGAATAGACGTTGATTGAGTTGGCAAGTTCACCATCCGGGTCCACAAACCCCGTCTCGATCCACTCGGAACTTCCCGTCACCATGTCGCCAGGCGACGAGAACCCAAAAAACGTTCCAAGCGTCGCCGGCAGAACGTACACCGCGTCGGCAATCGCAAGGCCGCCCGAAAGACTCGACGCATCAAGTTCGAGAGTGAGCGTGCCGTGATTGACGTTGATCTGGCCTATATACCCAAACCCCTTCCCCGAGACGACGATATCGTCAGGCGTGAGCCTCTGGTTGACGGTGCCTTGTTGCTCGAGCACGCCGCCTGCTTGGGTTCCATCGTAGAGGTTGTATTGGGCTGCGGCCGTATTGTTCGACGACGGCAGGTACGTTGCGTAAACGAGGTATGCCCCAGCGGCGAGCCCGTCGATGGTCCAAGTCGCTCCCTTACCGCTGGCTGCACCAGAAGTCTTCAGGGAATCATCCTGGAATCCTTTGCCAGACGTGCCGTTCTGCCAGCCACTGCCAGTGGCCGTGAACTCAGGATCGCCGTTGTCCACAAGCACAGGCGCTTTGATCACTTCACCCGTGATCTGGAGACCAAAGGAGTGCGCTCCCGCGAGAATCGGCACCGTGCCGCCGTAGGTGCCTGGGGCAATTGCATCGAGGCGGAGCCGCGCATACGCAGACTCACCCGGTGCCAGCGTGCCTGCCCCAAGCCCGGCAACTAAAAAATACCCCGCCGGCAAGTCGGCTTGCGTGATAGGCGCGAGGGAAATCGCGGCAGACGACTGGTTCGTAACGGCGATAACTTCGACGGCTTTTTGTGATCGCTCGGATTGCCCGAAGTCGAGGACACCGGCCACCCCACTGTTGACCAAAAGGTGCGCGCCCGTATCGCTTATTTGTACCTCAGGTAGCTTGCCGACGTACTCGACCCTGATGGCATCGGCGACGACGCGGTTGGGGCCGTCATGCGTGAGGCGAACGACAAGCGAGCCATGCGTGATCCCAACAAGTCCGATATCCTGAAACCCACGCCCTCCACTGACCACGTCTGCTTCTGGCGCGAGCTGTTGATTGACTCGGACGGTGTCAACGGTCACGTCGCCGTCGAGAATCGAGTACGGGGCAATACTTGACCATGCAGGATCATCAGGCCACGCGGCCGAGATGCGGTATTCACCGGCCGGAAGATTCGGATACCTCCACTCGGCGTACCCGCCGTTTGCCCCAAACTCGAACTGATAGCCCGCCGTGGTGCTCCAGTAGTTGGACGACACAGTCGAATATCCGGCCTCACCGTTCTCAATCACCTTGACGGCATCAACGGTGCCGGTGAGCGTGATCTCAAAGCTCGCTTCGTCTGGGTCGTTACTGGCAAGCGACAGAACACCGCTCGAGGCGCCTGGGATCGTGCCGGCAAGCCGAACCTGAAACGTCGTGGATGCACCGGGGGCGAGGATCGCACTTGCGTACGACGCGACAAGCGTGACGCCCGCCGGCATATTTTGTTGTGTGAGCGTGGCCAGAACGAGCCCCGTGGTCCCGGAGTTCGTGACCGTGAGTGTCTTCATGTCGGCGGGCGTGCCGAAAAACGTGGTGCCGAGGTTTACGGTTGAAGTGCTGTCATAGAGCTCGACGGCGCCATTCGAGACTCGAATTTCCGGCGACTGGGTTGCCGGGCCCAGATACTCAATGCGGACGGCGTCAGCGATGGCCCGACCGTCACCGGAACTATTCGCGACCCGAATGACGAGCGAGCCGTTTACGGAACTGAACGACCCGAGACTCTGAAAGTTCCTGCCGCCGGCAACAACAGAACCCGTCGGAGCCAGGCGTTGATTCACAGAAACGGTGCCGAGGCCATAGCTTCCGTCGGAGACCGAATAAGGCACCTTCGTGCCGCGGTTCGTCCCTTCGGGCCATGTGGCAAAGACGCGGTACTCTCCCGCGGGAAGATTGCCAAACGTCCACTCGGCGTACCCGCCGGTACCGCCGAACTCGAACTGATGACCACCCCCAAAACCGCCGCCAGAGGTGCTCCAGTAGCCAGACGACACCGTCCTGTATCCTGTGCTGCTCGTGTTGTCGATGACCTTGGCAGCATCGACGACACCGGAAACAGGAACCTCAAAACTTCCTTGGTCGGGGTCATTACTCACGATCGAAAGATTGCCACTGACCGCGCCGGTGCTCGCGGCGCTCAGCCTCACTTGAAACGTCGTCGATTGGCCGCGGGCAAGCGTCGTGTTCGCGTATGACGACACCAGCGTGATTCCGGCAGGCATGTTGGCTTGGGTCAACGAGCTCAAAACAAGGTCCGCCAATCCGACGTTCTGGACGGTCAATGTCTTGGTTGCCGACGGTGTGCCGAAAAACGTCGTGCCAAGGTTGACCGTTGATGCGGCGTCGGCCAATTCGACTCCGCCGTCGAAGACTCTTATCTCGGACGTCTGCTGCACCGCTGCGATTTGCTGGATTCGGATCGCGTCAGCGATCGCTCGGCCGTCGCCGGAGTTGTTCGTCATCCGGACGACAATCGACCCGTGCACAGCCGAGACCGAGGCGAGGTTCTGAA
This sequence comes from Pirellulales bacterium, assembly GCA_041746715.1. Classification (GTDB taxonomy): domain Bacteria; phylum Planctomycetota; class Planctomycetia; order Pirellulales; family UBA1268; genus QWPN01. The sequence goes on from JBGTGN010000091.1 coordinate 18,157, forward strand.
AGTTCTTGGAATTGACGACCGTATCCGCCGCAGGAGCGACCCGCTGATTCACCGCCACCGTCGCCACGTTGAGGCTGCCGTCAGCGATGGAATAGGGAACCTTCGTGCCCCGGTTGGTTCCTTCGAGCCAGGTGGCACTGACCAGATACTCGCCGGCCGGAAGATTCGAGAACGTCCACATGGCGTACCCGCCGGTAGCACCAAACTCGAACTGATGGCCACCCCCAAAACCGCCGCCGGAGGTGCTCCAGTAGCTGGACGACGTCACGGAATAGCCGGCTCCGCCGTTGTCGATGACCTGCGGTGCGAGAAGGATCGTGGCGGTAGCAGCGATTGGCGCGGTCTCACGCCCGGCCGTATCCGTAGCCACCGCAAAAAATCGCTGCGGCCCTCCTGAAGAGAGCAACGACGTTACTGTCGCGGCCCAACCATTCGATCCATCGGCATCTACGGCGAGAGGCGACCCATCAAGGGTGGTTAATTGGCCGTCATTGTCGGCATCAATATGGAAGCGCACGTCCAAGATAGCGGTCCCACCGCCGCCCGTGACGCCCGAAGCCGTGAGCGCGATCAGGGAGCCATAGGGCACGAGTGCCGGCGCTGCGGTGAGTCCGGCGATCTCGGGGAGCCCGTCGCCAGCCATGACTTGCCGCCTCTCCAAAAACTCAACAGCAAGACCCCGCCGCCGAGATTGTTGAGATTGCCTGCCCCCCCCCGTTTGCCAAGTCGAATCCGGCGCGGGCCTCGCTGGCCGCGATACGAGGTCGGCAAGGAGTTGTGTCAGGGCGAAAAAGGGACGAAGCATGGCAACATTCCCGCGGGAACACCAGGAGCGACGATTGGCAGCGGCATGCTATCGCCACGGCGAAAGAGTTGTCAAACAACGCCAAGAGAAGCTCACGCGAGGGTGACGCCGTGCGTCAGATTCAGGGGGAGTCTTTTATCCCGACCACGCGGCTATGCTCGCTCGATCAGCCCCCATGTGAGCCCGCAGACATTACAGGCCGCAGAATCGTCGTGGCCTGCCCCATCGCCACCACTTTCCGTACCCCCCCGAGTTCGCCAGGCCTTTTTTCTTCACCCGTTCCGCCGGGCCTGCCGATGACATGGGTGCGGGTCAATGACTCGCACGTCCGGTGGGAGTGCCGGGCGGTTCCTCCAGGCAATGGAGTGCCATCATCATGCGGATTTCCACGAGCCGTTTCGGTCGAATTGACGTCGAAGCAGGCGACATCATTCGGTTTCCGAGCGGCCTTCCAGGTCTCGAGGACTGTCGCGAGTGGGCCTTGCTCGCCGACTCGACCAACGACGCGCTCGGCTGGCTTCAATGCGCCACCCGAGGTGACGTGGCCGTCGCCGTCGTGAGCCCACGCCGGTTCGTGCCGGACTACCAGGTTCGGATTCCACGCAGCGAGCTGACACCACTTTCGATCGCCGACATCCGTCAGGCTCAGGTCGTTGTGGTCGTAGGCAAGCACGGCACCACCCTCACACTCAATCTCAAGTCTCCCATCGTCATTAACCTCGAGGCCCGTACAGGCCGTCAGGTCGTTGCAAGCGGTGAGTTGCCGCTGCAATACGAACTCAATTCAAACCGACAGTCACTCAGGAAGAGTGCATAATCCAGGGTGACGGGCAACGCGGAGCGTCGCCCAGCCGTACGGATCAGGAAGGGATCTAGCGATGCTCGTACTCTCCAGACAACGTGATGAAAGCATCATGATCGGCGACAACATCGTTGTCACGATCGTGGACCTCCGGGGAGACAAAGTCCGACTCGGAATCAATGCACCATCGGAAGTTCCGGTGCATCGCCAGGAAGTCTACGAGGCGATCCAGCGGGAGAACCTTCGGGCCGCCCGTCTCGAACCAGGTGACACCGAAGATATCGGTCGGTATGCGAACCGGAGCCCAGGCCG
>JBGTGN010000092.1:0-5139 GCA_041746715.1 Pirellulales bacterium
GCGGCATCGTCCACGGGGGCGGCACCCGCGGCGCCGCCAGCAGGCAGCGTAATGGTGCCGGTCTGGCCATCAGCCGCTGGTGGGTTGAACGAGGCGCCTGCCCAGTGACGGCCCCGCCAGTTGTCGATTCGCGTGAGCGCCCGCTCCCAACGGTCCCGTGCTTCTTCCAGCTCGCGAATGGATGGCCTGTCGGGAACCTTGACGAGGTATCCAGGCTGGTCCTTGTCTTCCGACGGCTGCTTGGCATCTCGGACGAACGCGATCTTTTCTTGGAGCGTTCGTGCAGCCTTGGCCCACTGCCACTCGTGATGGAGAAGGATGGCCGAGAAGTAGAAATAGGTCGGAATCGTGAGCGTCACGAGAAACGTTGCGATAACGGAGACGATGCTCCATCGCTTGTGGCCCATTCCGAAGGCCACGAGCGTAAACACCACCGACAGAAAGAGCGCCGCGAGAATGGCGATGTCTGCGTATGACATGCTCGGCAGCCCTGCTGGCCCGGTGACTCCGGGGTGATGCGTCCGTTACGACCGGCTCAACCGGAGTATAGCCCCGTTTGCGTTCCCGCTCCCCCTCCTCGTTTCGTTCCTGACGCATGGCGATCTTGAGCCCGGTCGGCCTGGTCGTTGCATCCGGGCAACATGGCGCTGCGGCGCGTCGCTCTGGGGCGACATAGCCGAATCGGTTGACCTTCCGTCGGACCGGCGTTTTTTCGGCGTTTTCCGGGGGAATGGTGGCTGTGGCGGTACGAACCAGCCGGGTCTGGCACCGAATCTGCTTCTGAAAGGCGTTGCCGCCATCGGCTCGCCTCTCCCCTGACCAAGGATCACGCCATGCCCGTCGCCACCTCGGCCTCGCCTCGCCGCCGCCCCGCTCCCCTCCGCCGCGGGGCCGCCGTGATCGACGACCCAATTCGCCTTTATCTGCTCCAGATGGGCGGCATCCCACTGCTCAACCGCGAAACCGAGGTCTCGAGTGCCCGCGAAATCGAGCGGTGGCGTCGGCAGTTTCGCAATACGCTCCTCGCCAACGATCTCGTGCTGGCCGGTGCCGTTCAGCTCCTCAAGCGGGTGCAGGCTGGCACGCTTCGGCTCGATCGCACGATCGAGGTCTCGGTGACCAACACGTCGGAGAAGAAACGTCTCCTTCGTCGGCTTGGCCCGAACCTAGCGACACTCGATCGGATTGAACTGGAAAAGCGAAGGCTGTTTCGGATCGCCATGTCGAAGGGTGTGCCCCGGAGCCAGCGTCGCGACGCCTGGCGGCAACTCGTGCGTCAGCGAAACAAGGCCGTGCGGCTCGTCGAGGAGATGCACCTTCGTATTCAGCGGCTCTATCCGCTTCTCCAACAGCTCCGCGATGCATGGGGGCGGCATCAGTCGTATGCCCGGCAGCGGACCGAAACCCGCGACAGGCCGCGTGTGGCCGAGCTTGCCACCAAGCAGCGGCAGATTCTCCTCGTCACTCGGGAGAGCCGGCGGACGCTCGAGCGGCGACTCGCCCGGCTCGATGACCTCCAGCACCGCTACGACGCGGCGAAGCGAGACCTCGCCGCTGGGAATCTCCGGCTCGTGATCTCGATTGCCAAGCGGTATCGCAATCGCGGCCTCACCTTCCTCGACCTGATCCAGGAGGGCAACTCCGGGCTCATGCGGGCGGTCGACAAGTTCGAGCATGCCCGCGGCTTCAAGTTTTCCACCTACGCCACATGGTGGATTCGTCAGGCTATCACGCGAGCGATTGCGGATCAGAGCCGAACCATCCGGGTGCCTGTCCATATGGCCGACACGATGAACAAGCTCCGGAACCTCACGCGAACCTTCCTCCAGGCGAACGGCCGCGAGCCGACGGTCGAAGAAATTGCCGGCCTCGCTGGTCTCTCCGTTGAGGAGGCCGATTGTGTGTCGCGGATGTCGCGGCGATGCGTGTCGCTCGACCAGCCGCTTGGCGATGGCGACGAGGGCACGGTGGGTGAGTTCGTGAGTGACGCGAGGGAAGAGGATCCCCTTCGCGACATCAATCGCCAGGCGCTGCGGTCATCGATCGGCCGCGCGCTCGAGGGGCTCTCCTATCGTGAGCGGGAGATCATTCGCCTGCGGTTTGGCCTCGCCGACGGGTGTGCCTACACGCTCGAGGAAGTCGGAACGATTTTCCAGGTGACTCGCGAGCGAGTCCGGCAGATCGAGGCCAAGGCCGTGGAAAAGCTCCGCGAGCCCGGAGGGGGCGGCGACCTCGCGAGCTTTGTGCCGGAAGCGATCGCCGAAAAGTGGCGAGACGCTCCCGTCGAAGACCTCGAGCCGGTGGGCGCCGTCTAGGCGACCTTCGCTTCGTCGAGTGATTGCTGGAGCTTGGCCTTGGACTGCACGCCCATCATCTGCTGCACGAGCTGGCCGCCGCTGAAGATCATGATCGCAGGGATGCTGGCCACGTTGTAGTTCATGGCGAGCTGCTGGTTCTCGTCAACATTCACCTTGCCGACCTTGAAGGTGCCGGCATTCTCGACGGCGAGCTCCTCGATCACGGGGCCAATCATCCGGCACGGGCCACACCACGGCGCCCAGAAATCGACAAGCACGGGGACGTCGGACGTGAGAACCTCGGACTGAAAGTTGGCGTCGGTGAACTCGAGGGCATTTCCCATAGTCGTGCAAAACTCCTGTCGTTTTCGGTCGGCCGTTGGCCGCGATACTCTTGGTGTCGCCGTCAGCACCGCGATGGTGCCAATCGGGAGATGGAGAAGTATATCCGCCAAGGCCGATGGCTGGCGACACAAGGACGTCAGCCGCGAGGAAGCGAGGATTCGATGGTCGAACACTCGGGGAATCCGCCGTCCGAGCCAAGATGCTGGCGGGTGGAGCGTGATGCGCAGGGTGCGTGTCGAGGGGGCGTCGCGGCGCTTGGATGGAGCCCGGAGGCCACGGCGGGTTCCGATGCAGTGATCCGCGTTGTGGCCGCGGGCTTCAACTACAAAGACGCCCTGTGCTGCCAATGCCACCCAGGGGTGATGCGGGTAAGCCCCATCGTGCCGGGGGTCGATGCAGCCGGCACCCTCCTCCATCCTGCGGCCGGCTTGCCTGCCGGGGCGGCGGTCGTCGTGACCGGTCAAAGCATCGGCGAGCGCCGGGACGGGAGCTTCGCGACGCATCTGCGTGTGGGCCCGGCGACGATTCTTTCGCTCCCCGAGGGCCTCTCGGCAGCCGATGCGATGGCGCTCGGCACCGCAGGGCTCACGGCGGTCTTGGCCTGCGAGCGACTCGACGAGCTGGTCGATCCGCGGCACGCGAAGCCCGATGAAGAGTGGCTCGTGACCGGTGCCAGTGGTGGCGTGGGCATGGTCGCGGTAGCCCTCCTCGCCGCAGCTGGAAAACGGGTTGTGGCATGCAGCCGGAAGGCTTCGGCGCTTGGCTCGCTTGAGGCGCTTGGTGCCACGCTTCTGGCAGCACCGTCGGAGATCGTTGACCCGACACCAAAATCGTTGGCGAGCGGCCGCTGGGCCGGCGTGGTCGACACGGTGGGCGGCTCGCTCCTCGCCGATGTGCTTCGTTCGGTCCGCATTGGCGGCGCCGTGGCGGCGATCGGGATGGCCGGTGGGGCCGATCTGGTTACGACGGTGCATCCCTTTATCCTTCGCGGCGTGACGCTCGCGGGGATCGATATTGCGGTGCAGCCAACCCAAGAAGACCGGCGGCGACTGTGGGCGAAGCTGGCAGTGGCATGGCCGCTCATGGCAGGCCGCCTGCCGGTCACGCGGCTCACACTCGATGACGTCGGCACCTACGCTGCGCGGATGCTGGCAGGAGAAACAACGGGCCGCGGCGTTGTGATCTCATGATCCAACGGCATGCCATCAATCTCTCGACGGCCTGGGAACCGCCGGGCGACGGCTCGCGGGCGTGGGTGCGGCGTTTTGGAAGGCCGTCTGGAGTTAAACCGGGCGATCGGGTGTGGCTCGTTCACGAGGGTGGATGCGGCGAGTCGCTGGTTTTCAACGGTGTGCATCTCGGTGGCCGTAACGCCCGTCACGATGTGACCGCCCTCCTGCACGACCGCAACGAGCTCCTGCTCACGCCGGCCGAGGGCGCGGCCATCAAAGCAGACGCCCCTCAAGGAGGCTCATCCCCTGCCCTCTCCCATGGCCGTCGACCACTTGACCCTCGGCACGGACAGTTCCACCTGGAAATCGAACACGGTCTTTCTTGACTCGCCGCCCTGCCGACCGCTAGGAAGTCATCCTTGGATTGAGCCAACACACCAAAGGAACTACGAGCCATGTCGGTTATTAGAGTCGGAAGCAGCGGGACGTATGCCGAGGGCTGGGACGCCATTTTTGGTGGCGGCGCCAAGCGAGGCAGCGGAACGACCGCCAAGAAGAAACCGGCCGCAGGCACGGCCAAGGCAAAGGTGACAAAGAGCGTCACCAGCCGCCGCAAGGCGTCTGCGAAGGTCGGTAAGCGGAAGTAGTCGCGTCAGCCGCCGAGTTCTTGGGCGCGGGCGGTGGCGGCGACCACTGCGGCGGCGAGTGCCTCCCGCACACCGCGGGCATCCAGCACGGCGAGGCCGGCGAGTGTTGTGCCACCGGGGCTCGATACGCGGTCGCGAATCACAGCCGGCTCCTCGCCCGTCTGGTCGAGAAGGTCACCGGTCCCGGCAAGCGTCTGCACCGTGAGGGCATGCGCCAGTGGTCGCGGCAGGCCAGCCTGCACGCCACCCTCGATGAGTGCCTCGACGACGAGCGCGAGAAAGCCCGGCCCCGATCCCGAAAGGCCGGTCACCGCGTTCATGAGCGACTCATCGGCCTCATGCACCGCGCCAACGGCGGCGAGCAACCGCTTGACGTAGGCGGTCAGGTCGGCCGGCACATCGGTTGAAGCGCACACGACCGACACGCCACGCCCCACAAGGCAGGGCGTGTTTGGCATCACGCGAATCACACGGGATGTTCGAGACCGCTGGGCGAGCGTGGCCATCGAGATGCCAGCCAGAATGGAGACGAGCGTGCGGCCCGCCATGACTCCCCCAATGGCCCCACACGCCTCGGTCACCTGCTGCGGCTTCACGGCCAAAAGCACAACCTCGGAAGTCGCCGCCGCCTCGGCGGGCGTGGCGCCAAATCGCACACCTGGCACCCGCGCGGCAAGC
>JBGTGN010000093.1:0-17510 GCA_041746715.1 Pirellulales bacterium
AGTACCGCGTCGAGGAACGACTCGCGCGGGCCGATGCCAAGATGACCAAGCGAGCCAAGCGGCGGGCTGCCGCGAAACGCTGAACTGCCCCGCCGAAGCGAAAATCGCCCCGCGAAGCATATGGGCGTGGTGGGCGCTCACGTTTGTGGTGCCAGTCCAGGTCTTGGTTTGGGCCTGAGTTGTCGAAGCGACCGACGCCATCGCCGCTGCGATGAAAAAAGCTTTCACGGTCCCGTTGCTGCGAAACATCATTGTTCTTCCGAAAAAAAGACGTGGAGGACGCCCCATAAATTCAAGGGCCATACTAGCACGCCAAGGTTATCTTTGACGGCAAAACAATTTTCGTTTACGGCAGATTGAAGTCGTGGGTGTTGGCGCCGGCGCGGAGGGTTACTTCAAGCGTGCTTTCGGTGTTGTATTGCTCGGGCACGAGCGTCGCATACTCGTCGACCATGCCCTTGGTCTTGCCGGTGAACTCATCGATATCGGGTACTTGCTTTCCCGTCTTCTGCACGGCGGAGATTTCGACGCGGTAGGTGCCGGGGGCGAGCCCGCTGCCGAGTGGAAGGTCATACCGACCGCCCTTGATGATCGCCGCCGCCCCCCAGCCCTTGGTGCCGCGGATCGGGTAAAGACGAATGCCAGCCGCGGCGAGCGGAGCGCCTTCGTACCGCACCTCCCCGGAAAGCGAAGCTGGAGGATAGGAATTGCAGCCTACGAGGGCGATGACCACCGCGATCACACCAAACACCGCCAGTCGGGATGCCGTGAGGGATGGCATGGGCTTGCTCGTGGGGCAGAGAGTCAGTTCGTGATGCTTCCCGCCGTCTCGCCGCCGGCAATCGTGCCGTAGGCCTGCCAGACGGTGATGTCGATCGAGTCAGACACGAAGTGGACGCCGCCATCCCCCGTCGTGACGTTCACGCCGCCCGGGTGGCGGCTGCGCGCGGGCAAGACACCGATGTAGGTGTACCCCATGCAATCCATGCCTTGGCGCGAAAAAAGCATGTCATTGGGGCCGACGGCGGTGTTGAAGCTCCATGCCGAATTGTAGTTGCCAAAGAACCAGGAATCGCCTCGCACGACATTTGGGTCTGGGGTAGCAGACGGAGGCAGAAGGCCTTGGGAGCATTGCGAGAAGGAGCCCGCGTTTCCACCGGCGTACAGAGTCGGCGAGCCGATCACACACTCAGATACGAAGATCGTGTTGGAGAGACCGTCGCGGATCCGTGCCACGGGCTTCACGCCGATCATGTCGCCGGTCGCTCGCACGAGCACCGCGATGTTGAAGGGGGCTTCGAGATTGTTGTTGCCGGGCGTCGGCATATAGGCCACGCCTGTCATCACAGGCAAGCTGCTCCTCTGGGTGCCGCTATTCACGACGTAGTTGGTCGGTTCCATCGACGCATTTGGCTTTGCGGCCGAGTCGCTCGCACATCGCACGACGTCGAGACGGGTGTTTAAGACCGTGTCGTTGTTGCCACTCGCGTACACCGGCGGCCGCGACGCAGCAGGATTGCACGGCACGCTGAAGTCGATGAGGTCGTAGAGATTTCTCTGTTCGAGAAACGGCAGGATGGTGGCGATCCAGGTCGCCTGGTTGGAGGTGGCACCCGAGCCACCCGCAGCCGAATCCTCGCCGCCAATGTTCCGCCACCGTGTGACCGCCGCCGGCAGTTGCTCGTCCCGGCTCATGTACCCCGCAATGGCGACGCCAATCTGCTTGAGATTGTTGGAGCAGTGGATGCGTCGAGCCGCCTCGCGAGCCCCCTGAACCGCCGGGAGCAGCAGTGCCACCAAGAGCGCGATGATCGCGATCACGACCAGGAGCTCCACGAGCGTAAAACCGCGTGTGGATGGCATCAGACTCATGGTCGTGCCAGGCCAATCCTTGGCCGTTTGTGGCGAACTGCCGTTGGCGATGGGGCTATTGATCATTGGCGTTGGCAAATGAGGCTCAAGAATCTCTGAGCCCTCTTATGGCTGGGTTGTCAGAACAAAATCGATTGTGTTGTCGCCGGCTTTGACGTCCGCGAAGAGTGAGTCTTTCAGGCTGTACTGGGAAGGAACAGTCTCATCTGGGCTGCCACTCGCCACAGACGTTGAAATACGCACGCAGTGCCGGCCGATACTGGCACCCGGTACCCCCTGCGCGTATTCGATCGAGTACGCGCCTTTCTGGTTTGTCATGCCGATGGCTGCTCGCCCCTTGCGGCCGTCAGGCGTAAAGAAAACGACTGCATTTTCAATGGGCTGGCCGTCTAGCGTTACCGTGCCACGGACTGTTCCGAGTTCTGGCAGGGGTTTGGTGCCGGTGCATCCGAACACAAGAACAAGCACAGCAAGGCCGAGTGTGGAAGCAACGCAGCGACGCGTGGAGAAAATAGGCGCAGTCATTTTGTTGTGTACACGCACGGCCGGCCGCTCTCGATGGCCTCATTGTGCCTCGAGGTCTTCAATGCTCCCTGTATCATCACTCACCGACCCGAGTGCCTGGAACACGCCGGGGAAGATGTCGTAGCTGACGCCACGAATGGTTCCATCGCACATGGCCATATTGAGCATGCTGTGAGGTCCGCCGAAGTACCACATGTAGTTCCCCACCACAGGCGGGGGCAATTCGTTGACGGCCACCGGGGTGAGGTTCACGAGGCTTATCGTGTCCCAGTCATTCCCTGCAGTCCAACCTCCGTCGTTGTAGCCGGCGCCACTATTGTATTTCTTCGGATGAAGATACCGCTCGCCGCAGAGAAACGTGTTCCCGAGGCCGTCGCTGATCGATAGGAGGTACCGGACCCCATCAAGCGCGCCAGTGCCGCCGGTGCCCCGAGAAGATGCGTAGTCTGAGCGGGCCATCGATGTCACGCGGCCAATACCGATGCGTTGATTGGTTCCGGGAACCCTGGGAATGATAAAGCGTCTCGTCGTGGGAACCATCGGAGCGGAACGACTGGGGCAGTTGTAGATTCCCACGGGTGTTTCCACGCGTGTGGCCAAACCAAGCCTCTTGGATGAGTCGGTCGGAGGGAGGCCCACGCCAATCTCCCAGAGCGAAGTCTTCTCCACGTAGGGCAGGATATTGAAGAGCCAACCGCCCGTCTGAAGGTCGTTGAAGCCCAGGTCTGGGTCGCCGGTGTACTCACCGTTGCCTCCTCCGCGACGCCCCTGGGCGGGCAGGTGCCCTTGAGCTGCTTCGTGCTGGATGCATCCAATCGCCATCTGACGAAGGTTATTCCTGCAGTGGGTGACGCGGGCTGTCTCCCGGGCAGCCTGAACCGCCGGGAGCAGAAGGCCGATCAGGATCGCAATGATCGCGATCACGACCAGGAGCTCCACGAGCGTAAAAGCATGTGGCTTTCGCGGTATCGTCCCCATGACACACATCCCCGGCGACCATCGCCCCAAAGGCGACACACGCTCATCCTGCGCGGGCTGGACACCCAGGAACGTAGCAGACAGAAGTTTTTTCTGGCAGCAAAAGTTTTTTTGTTTTCGGCTTTTCTGGTCGCGCCTCGTGGCTCCCTCCTCCTGGATATGTCGGCCTGCTCGGCGTACGTCGAATCTGCCTGCGATAGCGAGCCGGGCTCGGTTCGTGCTCGGGCATCACCGACCGTCACCGGAATAGATGATCGTGCCGTCCTTCGGGGCTTGCGGCCACGGGGTTTCGCCGGGGGACCACTCCTTGGGCTGCGTCACCCGCACGGATTCGACGCGACGAATCAGCCAGGCGGGCGGGTTGCGATTTTCATCTTGCCCGTACACAAACGGCAGCGGAGGGTCCATTAGGATCGGGGAATCACCGATCACGCTTGCGAGACTCGGCCGCTCCTTGCTGATCTCGGCCACGCGGGCCTTGAGACGCGCGACGTCTTCGGGACGCTCGGCCGCGAGGTCGCGGGATTCGCTCGGATCGCTTTCGATGTCAAAAAGCTCGTCGCCAACCAGTTTGAGATTCTTCACGCGGATCGCCGGGGGACGGACGCTTCCGCTGACCTCGAAGACGATCTCCTTACGAGGGCTCGGCTTTCTTTCAAAAATCATGCTCGACAGGTCGATCCCGTCGAGCGGTCGAGCATGATCGACCTTCCCGCCGGCGAGGCCGACCAGCGTGGGGAGGAAATCGACGAAGTGCACCATGCCGTCGTTCGTCGAGCCGGCCTCGAGCCTGCCGTCGAAGCGCATGAGGCAGGGCACCCGTACGCCCCCTTCATAGTTCGTGTTCTTCGTACCACGGAAGGGCCTGTTGAACTCGGGCTTCAGACCACCATTGTCGTTGGCAAACACAATCAAGGTGTTGTCAGCAAAGCCATATTGTTCGATGGCCCCGACCACCTGCCCGATTGCGTCGTCAAGGCACTTGAGCGCGGCGGAGCGTTTGTCGAGCGTGTCGGTGTAGCGAGGAATCTGCTCGAGCGGGCCATGAATGGCGTTCAACGCAACCATGAGGAAGAACGGCTTGGCGGGGGATTGGTCGGCAATGAGCCGAGTCGCCTCGTTGGCAAATAGATCGGTCGAGTAGCCCTGCTCGTCGATTGGCTTCCCATTGCGGTGCCAGTCGTACACGGCAAAGCGGGCCGGAGCGTTGTGGGGGATTGTGTAGTTCGTGTAATCGATGCCCCAGGCGTAGTGCCCGTAGTGATGCTCGAAGCCCTGCCCGCGGGGCAAGTGCTCCGGCAGCCACTCTCCCAGATGCCACTTGCCCACCAGCGCCGTGAAGTAGCCTGCTTCGGCCAGGGCTTCGGCTACGGTTCGCTCTTTGGCGCCGAGGGCGTGGATCATGCGGGTCTCTTCCCCGCGGGCGTTTTTGGGAAGCTCGAGGCCGAGCATCGCGAGGTAGTCAGGCTTGCCGAAATCCTCGCTCCGCCAGTCGAGCCAGGAGCGAAAGGCGTAGCGGCCGGTCATCAAGGCCGCCCGTGACGGCGCACACACCGCATTGGCATACGCACTGGTGAATCGAACGCTCTGGGTGGCGAGGCGATCGATGTTCGGCGTCAGCTCCGGGTTGCCGCCGGAATAGCCGGGGTCGGCATACCCCATGTCGTCAGCGAGCAGGAAAACGATGTTTGGCGGGCGGTCTGCCGCGAATGTTTTTCCGACGAATACCAGGGTGAGCGTGGCGATCGCCATCATCGGCCGCAAAAGGGTCTTCATGAATCGTTTCCTTTGTGCCCTTGCGGCATGCGGAGGTGAGTCTCGCGAGCCGTGAGAGTATATTTCGTTTTTCGGCGACACACTTTTTGGTAGTGGCAAGGGCCTCCCATGGCAGCACCGCGGCGGATTGGGCTCGCGCTCGAGTTGCACCTCCTCTACAAGCACCACACGGAGATTTTTGCAGGCGTGCAGCGGTTCGCCAACGAGCGGGGGTGGGTCACCGTCTTGGACGAATGGATCGGAGAGACGCTTGCGAAGTCGGCACGCGGCCGCCCAGCGTACGATGGCGTCATCGCTCGGGTGGGCGGCCCGCGGCTGGGGCTCGCAAAGGTGGCCGCGAAATGGCGAGTGCCCCTGGTGAACGTGTTCGCTGGCTCGCCGTTCGCCGATCGACTGCCGGGCGTGTTTCCCGATGCCAGGCAGGCCGGCCGCATGCGGGCCGAACACCTGCTGTCTCGTGGCCTGCGAAACTTCGCCTGCGTTTCAGTTGCTGATCGCACCACCTATCGGCGGCAGGCGGACGCCTTCACCGCGACCATCGCCGAAGCGGGATACACCGTCACGCGGCTCGATCTGCCAGAAGAGTGGGGCGATACGCTCTCCGTCTACCGAAAGTGCCAGAGGCAGATCCAGAAGTGGATGGACCGCTGGGTGTTGCCAATTGGCGTAGCCATCCCTGCGGACGACTATGCACGGCACGTCGCCCAGATGGCCGCAGAGCGCGGTTGGCGAGTGCCCGAGGACATGGCGATCGTCGGCGGGATGAACGAAGAGCACCTCTGCGAGAACCCGCGGCCGACGCTCACGAGTGTGGAGATGGGATTCGAGCGGTGTGGCTACGAAGCGGCAAAAATGCTCGAGTCGCTCATGGATGCCCGCCGCCCGGAAGAAGCGAAGCAGTTGTATCTTCCGCCGGTCGGGATCGTGGTGCGAGACTCCACCGATTTCTATGCGTCGGGCGACGACGTCGTGTCGAAGGCCCAGGCCTTCATTTCGTCGCACTGCCACACGCATTTTGATGTGGGTGATGTGGCCGCGAAGGTATGTGTGAGCATCCGGACGCTCCAGAATCGATTCCATGAGGCGCTCCATCGCACGGTCGCTCAGGAGATTCGCCGCGCCAGGCTCGAGAAGGTGAAGCGGGAGCTCGTCGGCAGCGACCGCAGTATTCACGAGATCGCCACCCGGGCCGGGTTCCCGTCAAACTCGAGTCTCAGCATCGTGTTCCGGCGGGAAACAGGTATGAGTCCGCGAGAGTTCCGTAACGCCCGAACGGTGCCACGCCGCTCGGTGTAGCAGAGGACGCCATCGCGTACGCTGTTCATTGGCCCTGCGGCGTTCCGAGGAGATCTCTTGATGCGATTGGTTTGTTATGCGTGTCGGTCACGATGGACGTTTGGCCTGCTAGTGGTGTACGCGGGAGTGGCGGCCCTCGCGACGGAGTCTCCTTTCGAGATCCAGCCGGTCTCCGATGAGGTCGCGAAGGAATACTCGCTCGACCAGTCCTTCTACAAAAAATGCACGGTCGTGCAGGGCATCCTTGTTGCCACGTCAGCCAAGGTGAGCGACCACACACTCCACGAGGCGGCCTACCTTTTCGATGCGATCATGAAGGACGTGAAGCCCGAGATCGCCAAGCGTATTCGCGACAAGAAGGTGCTCTGCATCATCGCGGCCCACGACGAGCTTGTCTCCGACATCCCACAGTTCCGCTCCGACAAGACCGACAAGGAACTCGATTTCTACAACTGGCGAAACCGCGGATTCTTGAACATGAAAGACCACGGTCGTCCTGTCGTGTTCTTCGCCGAAGAAGACGTGATGGAGCTTGAGGGGGGCATGCAGCTCGAAAGCATCCTCATCCATGAGTTCGGCCACGTCGTCGGCGGCACCGGGTTCGACCCCGAGCTTCGCGAGCGGCTCACGGCGACCTTCGAGCGGGCCATGGCCAAGGGGCTTTGGAACGACGGCTATGCCGCGCAGAAGTTTCGCCGGGTCACGAGCGACACGCCCGTCAGCCTCTTCGATGCACTCGTCAAGGCATTTCCCGAGCAGCCGACCGAGCTCATCAGGGCCTGCCTCGACGGCGGCGACATCCTCGTCAATGACAAGCCGACAAGCGCAGACGCAAAAGTCACGAACGACGACAAGGTGCTCATCGTCTTTGGCGGCCCCAAAGACTGCTATCACTCAAAGAACCAGTCGGAATACTGGGCCGAGGGTTTTCAGACCTGGTACGACACCAATCGCACCATGGATCACGACCACAACCACATCCACACCCGCGAGCAGCTCAGGGCCTACGATCCCCATCTCGCCGAGCTGCTCGAGGCGGTGCTCGGCGATCCCGAGTGGCGATTCGTGTCGCCACGTCTGCGTGCCGGGGAGGGGCATCTGGCAGGCTACGACCCAGCGAAGGCACCCGTTGTCACCGACCCCAAGCACATCGACGAAGCCGCCCAGGATTACCACGACAAGATGTGGAGCAGCTACTGGAAGCGGTTGAGCGACAAGCACAACCTGCCTGCTGCCCCCGACGGAAAGACAAAAAAGGGCGACACGAAAGAATGAGGGACAAGCCGGTCAACAGTCGGGGGCTGACCCCCTCGCATCACTGTTCCTGGTGAATGGTTGATGTCCTTCGCGGGATTTTTTGTCAACGGATGGGTATCGCCGGCACGTACCGCCGAGCCAGGTTTTTCGAGCCAGCGCGAGGAGGTCGCGGGAGGCTTGAAGGATCTCGCGAAGGCCGGCCTTACTCGAGCCATGGGTGCGATCCCGAAACGTCATCGGGATCTCGACGATGCGGCCGCCCGCGCGGTGGGCGAGCCAGAGCAGCTCCTCATGAAAGGCGTAGCCAGCGGTCGCGGGCGCGCCCAGGCGATCGAGAAGCGAGAGTCGGATGGCGCGGTATCCACTTGATGGATCGCGAACGGGAACGCGGAGGATGCGTCGCGTGAACATTCCCACGAGACGGCTCGTCGCATGCCGACGCAACGGCCAGCCGACCGTGCGGCCACCGGGCACGCGACGCGAGCCCACGACCACATCGGCGGCATGGCCACAGACAGGATCGAGCGCTGCCAAAAGCCGCGGAATGTCGTCGGGATCGTGGCTCGAATCGGCGTCTATATTGACGGCCACATCGAAGCCGTGAGCTTTCGCCAGCCGAAGCCCCTCCAGGATCGCCGAACCAAGGCCGCGGCGGCCCTGACGAACCAGGGCGTGGACACGCGGATCGGCCGAGGCCGCGTCGAGGGCGGCGGTGCCGGTGCCATCGGGCGACTCGTCATCCACGATGAGAAGCTGAAGGCCGGGCTCGGCCCCGAGCACGCCATCGATGAGCCGCCGGAGGTTTTGGCGTTCGTTGAACGTCGCCGCGATCACGATCACGCGGCCTACTGGCCAGTCGGACCCAGAACAACGATCATTCGAGCAACGATCGCCAGACGACGGTGCAGTGGCAGGATTCAGCATCAATAAATTGACGGTTCATGAGCGAGCCGCTATGGGCAGTCACGAAACGTCAGTGGGCGAGCCATCGTTCAGCGTCGAGGGCTGCCATGCAGCCAGTGCCTGCGGCTGAGATCGCCTGACGATAGTAATCGTCGGCTACGTCGCCCGCGGCGAAGACGCCCTCCACGCTTGTGTTGGTTCGGCAGTGCTTGGTCCAGACGACGTACTTCTTCTCGGTGAGTTGAAGCTGGCCGTCGAGAAAACCCGTGTTAGGCGTGTGGCCGATCGCGAGAAACACACCCGCCACGTCGATCGCTTGGCCTTCGCCGCCGGTGGTGCTTTCCAGTCGCACACCGGTCACACCGGTCTTGTCGTCACCGAGCACTTCCGCGAGCTCAGTGTCAAAGTGAATCTGAATCTTTGAACTCTCAAGCGCCCTCTGGGCCATGATCTTTGACGCCCGCAGTTCGTCGCGGCGATGAATGAGATGAACGGTGCTTGCAAACTTGGTGAGGTAGGTCGCTTCCTCAACGGCGGAGTCACCGCCACCGATGACAGCAAGCGGCTTGCCCCGAAACCGGGGCAGGGCGCCATCGCACACGGCGCAGGCGCTCACGCCACGGTTCTTGAACCGCTCCTCACTCGGCAGGCCGAGCCAGTTAGCCTTCGCCCCGGTCGCCACGATCACGCATTTGGCTTTGACCTCGCCCCCCTCGGCGGGAAACAGCGTGAAGGGCCGCTTCGAGAAATCGACCCGGGCGATGTCGTCGGTGATGATTCGCGTGCCAAAGTTCGACGCCTGCTGTCGCATGAGCTCCATGAGCTCGGGGCCCGTCACGCCATGCCCATCATGCGGGGCCATCATCCCCCGCCGCTCCTTCGAGATCGCCGAGTCGAGAAAGCCGCCGAGATCGCCCGCGGGAAACCCGGCATAGTTTTCAACTTCGGTGGTGAGGGCAAGCTGACCCAAGGGAAGCGTGCCGGAGAGGCGATTCTTCTCGGTGATCGCCCCTTCAAAGACGAGCGGCTCGAGCTGGGCACGAGCCGCGTAGGTGGCAGCCGACCAGCCGGCGGGGCCGCTTCCGATAATGACGACATTCTCGAGAGGCTTGGCGGTCATGAGGGGGATGGGCTCCTGCGGCTTCGGGGGCATGAATGATTGCGGCATGATACGCCGCTCCGTCACGCGGCCGAAGAGCCGATCCCAAAACCGCCGCGAGCAGGCCTTTGACTGCCGCTTGGATCGCCCCCTACGATTGATTTCCATGAAACTTGGTCTCATCAATTCGGCGTGGGTGCAGACCGGCAAGCCGACGAGCTATGGCCTGCAGAAGACGAAGGAGCTCGGTTTCGACACGGTCGATATTTTCATAGACCCGCTCGACATCGACGTGCGAGAGCGGCGGCTCATCAAGGACGAGTGCGACCGGCTCGACCTGCCGATCGTGTCGCTCTGCTGCGTCGCCGTGGGCCTGATCGACTTCAACCCGAGCGTGCGACGGTTTCACGAGGATCGCGTGAAGGCCTATCTCGACCTCGCGTACGAATACAACGCCAGCAACGTCCTCCTCGTGCTTGGCGAATACATCTGGAACCGTGAGGTGATCCCGCCCGCCGAGCAGTGGCAAGCTGCCATCGAGAGCTGCCGATCGCTCGCCGACCATGCGGCGTCGCTGAATCTGAAAATTGCCGTCGAGCTTGAACCCTTTCCGCTATCGCTTCTCAACTCCATCGACCATATGGTGCGGTTCCTTGACGACGTCGCGCATCCCGCCGTCGGTGCCAATATCGACATCTCGCATCTCGTGCTCTGCGGCGAGGCGGCCGAGCAGGTGCGGCGACTTGCTGGCCGGGCCATTCATGTCCACATCTCCGACTGCGACGGGAAAGTCCACGGCGATTTGCCACCGGGGCGGGGCGTGGTTGACTTCGAGCCATATCTCCGGGAGATCAAGGCGCTCGGGATCGACGGCACCGTGAGCATCGAGCTGGAGTACTCGCCCGAACCGGATAAAATCGAGGCCTGGGTGCGTGAGGCCTACGAGCAAACCGACAGGCTCATGCAGACCGCATCGCTTCGATACTGACCGGCGTGATCCATTTCCTGAGGCCTCGCCACGATGAACACCACGCCGCTGTCTCCTGAGCAGATCGAGGCCTTTCACCGCGATGGCTATGTCTTCGTGGAAAACTTCTTGGATGCCGAAGAGACACGTTTGCTTCAAGAGACGTGCAAGGCCGATTCGCTCCTCCAAGAGCACGCGATGGACGTGCGTGACAAGGCGGGGCGTCGTACGAATCTCTCGCTCTGGAATCATCCCGGCGACGACATCTACGGCATGGTGGCTCGCTCCCAGAAGATGGTCGATTCGGTCGAGCAGCTCTTGGAGGATGAGGTGTATCACTATCACTCGAAGCTCAGTGCCAAGGAGCCGCGGGTGGGTGGTGCCTGGGAGTGGCATCAGGACTACGGCTATTGGTACAAGAACGGCTGCTTGTTTCCCGACATGCTCAGTGTGTTCATCGCGATCGACCGCTGCACGAAGGAAAACGGCTGCATGCAGGTGCTGCGCGGCTCCCACAAGCTCGGCCGCATCGAGCACGGGTTTGCCGGCGAGCAGACGGGCGCCGACATGGAGCGAGTGGAGGAAGCCAAGAAGCGGATGGAGCTGGTGTATTGCGAGATGGAGCCAGGCACCGCGCTCTTCTTCCACGGCAACACGCTTCACACCTCCGACGCAAACCTCAGCGAGCATCCGCGGTGGGGCATGATCTGCTGCTACAACGCGAAGCGCAACAATCCCTACAAGGAGCACCACCACCCGTGCTACACACCGCTCGTGAAGGTGCCAAACGCGGCGATTCGTGAGGCAGGTCACCGAACCGCCGCGGCGTGCAAGGAGTTTTTGAGCCAGGATCGCGATGACACGTCGCGACGCGTGGTCTCTCCGTCCGTGCCGTCATGAGCCCGGCGGAGATTTCCCCGCCGCTGCGGTATCTGCCCGCGATGCCCCATGACAGGTCACCGGCCATCGGGTGCATCGGCGCCGGCTTCATCATGACCGATTGCCATCTCGTGGCGTATCGGCAGTCGGGGTTTCAGCCGAAGGCGATCGCCTCGCGCCGCCCTGAGCATGCGAGGCAGGTGGCCGAGCAACACGGCCTCATCGCCTACGACAACTACGAGGCGCTCCTCGCGAACCGTGACCTGACCGTGATCGATGTGGCCGTGCCACCCGATGCGCAGCTCGCCGTGATCCAGCACATTGCCGAGCACTGTCCGCATGTGCGTGGCGTGCTGGCTCAAAAACCGCTCGGGGTGAACCATGCCCAGGCCGCCGAGATCGTGCGGATGTGCGACACCGCAAACATCACGCTGGCTGTGAATCAAAACATGCGATGCGATCAGTCGGTGCGGGCCTGCAAGGACCTGCTCGACCGCGGGCTCCTCGGAGAGCCGGTGCTCGCGACGATCGAGATGCGGGCGATCCCGCACTGGATGCCGTGGCAGGCTCGCCTCGGCTGGCTGACGCTCCGCATCATGTCGATCCATCACCTCGACACGTTTCGGTATTGGTTCGGGAACCCGCGACGTGCGTTTGCGAGCGTGCGACCCGATCCGCGTACCGCCAAGCAGTTTCCGCATGAAGACGGGATATGTCTTTCCATCCTCGAATACGATTCAGGGCTTCGGGCGAGCGCATGGGATGATGTGTGGACGGGGCCAGCTCGCGAGGGGGCTGCTGCGGATATTGGCATTCGCTGGCGGGTTGAGGGCACGAATGGTCTGGCCCGCGGCACGATTGGCTGGCCCGACTATCCAAAACGCACGCCGAGCACCATCAACTACTCGACGGTGGCCGATGCCGGCCTCTGGCACGAGCCGCGGTGGCCCGACGTGTGGTTCCCCGACGCCTTTGCAGGGCCGATGGCCGATCTTCTCATCGCGCTGGAAACCGACCGCGAGCCCACGATGAGCGGTCGTGATAATCTTCACACGATGGCCTTGGTGGATGCCTGCTATCGATCCGCCCAGACCCATCGCGCCGTCGATCCGAAGGAATGCGTCTAGCGATCCCCTCGCCACCCCGGAACCCATCATGAAAGCCCACGCTGTCGCCCTGTTGTTTTCTGCCCTTGTGCTCGCGACCGATGCCTCGGCCGCCGAGCGCATCATCAAAGACATGCACGACATGGACTGCTACGTCTATACCCCAGACGACATCGATCCCGCCAAGACCTACCAGCTCGTGGTGGGCGTGCATGGAGCCGGCGGAAACGGAAAGGGGGCTGGCGGGATGAAGGGATGGGCCGATCGCGGCGACGTGATCGTGATTGGGCCATCCTTTGTAGGAAAGGGACCGGGGCCGCTGTACCAAGATGGAAATGGCCCGTGCGCGGAGAAGCTTGTCAGGCTTTTTGAAGGCCTGAAGAAGGAATACAAACTTCGCGACCAGATGTTTCTTCACGGGTTTTCCGGTGGCTCCCAGTTTGTGCATCGCTTCACGATGAATTTTCCGGCGTATGTATGCGGTGTGTCGGCCCATAGTGGTGGATCGTGGGCGACCGACGGCTACGGCCAGATCAATCCCATGGCGAGGCAGATTCCGTTTGCCATCTCCTGTGGTCAGGACGACACGAAGAAGGCGTGGGGTGAGGCTCCCTATACGCGTCTCGAGTGGTTCCAGCGGTTCCACGCGGCACTTCAGCAAGGCGGGTTTTGCCACATTGCCAAGGAATGGCCCGGCGTGGGGCACAAGATATGCCCAGAGGCGTGGAACCTCACGAAGCAATGCTTTCAGCTCGCGACCGGCCTGCCCGGCGAGTCGGCAACCGAAGAGATCGCCATCAGCGATGAGTGGAAAAACCGGGTGATCCCGCGTGGAAAGCCCAAGGCCAAGCCCCGCGCGCCGGCAAGGCAGAAGAGCTAGCAGTTCACAGTCTGCGGCGTTGTATTCGAAGAGGAGCACAGTCGATGCGATCGCTATCGCGGGCTGAGGTGCGGGAAGTCGATCGGCTCGCAATCGAGGAGTATGGCGTGGCGGGCGTCGTGCTCATGGAGAACGCCGGGGCTGGCACAGCACGGCTGCTGGAGGCTGCGGGCATCGACGGACCGGTGGCGATCGTGTGTGGCAAGGGCAACAACGGTGGCGACGGTTTTGTGATGGCCCGTCATCTCGATGCCGCGGGGCATGAGGTGCGGCTTTTGCTTGCGTGCGCACCGGAAGCCATCCGTGGAGACGCGGCGGTGAATCTCGCCATCGCTGAGCGGTCGGGTTTGTCGATCGAGCGTCTTGCAACGAGCGACCAAGCAGTGTGGGAGCGGGCCCTTTCCGGCACACGCTGGATCGTGGACGCCCTGCTGGGCACTGGCGCCGTCGGAGCTCCGAGCGGCGCCGTGGCCACGGCGATTGATGCCATCAACGCCGTCCGTGCTCGCGGCGGCACTGGGGTCATGGCGGTTGATCTCCCGTCTGGTCTCGACTGCGATACCGGCAAAACGCCCGGTGCCTGTGTGCATGCCGACCGGACCGCGACGTTCGTCGCGGCAAAGCGGGGCTTCGACGCCCCCGGTGTGTCAGCCATCACCGGGGTGGTTCACATCATCGGGATTGGCGCTCCACGGGCTTCGATTTCCGTGGTTGAGAAAGCATGTCCGCCAGCCCCCGATCCCTCACAGCGAGCGAGGGGCTAGCTCATTCCATAGGTGGGCGGCGAATATTGGCGATCCCACTGAGGATCGCCACAAACACGGCCGCGCCGATGATCGACCACACGATTGGAAAGGAAACGTTGCCGATTTCGATGGCGAACAGTTCTCCGACATCGAGCATGCGTCCGAGCCAGGTGCCCAGCATTGCCCCGATAAATCCCAGCGCGATCGAAACGAGACAGCCACCCCGCGAGTAACCCACGAGCGACTGGGCAATCCCGCCAGCCGCCCCGGCCACAAGAAGGAGCAGTAAAAATTCGACCAATTGCATGTCGACCCTTCCCGTCGTGGCGAAGCTTCCTGGAGCCGAGCGCTATTCGTCGCCGACATCCACGTTGACACCTGGCGCCTTCACTTTCACGCCTTCCCGATCAACGTCTACGTCAACGCCCGGTGCACGAACCTTGATGCCATCGTCGAGTTTCACTTCAGTTCCCCCGCGGTCCGCTCCGCCGCATCCGGCTGCGGCCGCCAAGCAGAACGAACCAGCGACCAGCACTCCCAAAACAGCCTGTTGTCCGATGAAACGCTGCGACATGGTGAAACCCCTTTTCAAAAATAAGTCGATGTCGTTCACGATGCGCTTATTATAGGAGAAACCATGCGTGGACCGGGAAAGACGCAAGTCGCGGCCGCCGTGAATGAGCTTTTGAGAGCTCAATGGGATGAATACGCCGTGAAGGCCTTGCGGTCAGCGGCTCTCCTCGGCGAGCTTACGGGCGACTTCGGTGACGGCTGGCGTCGACGACGACTTCTCTGAATCGACCACCGGTCGGGCAGCAGTCCCGGCCGCGTCGATCCTCGCACCCGCCTTGGTGAGCTCGACCACCGGATCAAGCGCCCGCACCGCACGGGCGACCGCCGGCTCGAGGAGCATGATATCGACCACAAACCGCTGGAGCTGACCGACCGTGCCCGCTGCCGTCGCAAGCGAGTCGGCAAGGTCGCCGAGCCGCACGAGCGTGGCATCGGCGATCTGAAGATCAGCGGTGCCTGCCACGAGCTTGTCCTTCAGCGTCACGAGACGATCGAGCCGAGTGGCAGCCGTTGTCACGTCGCCCGCACCGTCGGCGAGCGTGGTGGCAAGCGCCGTCAACTGCTCAGCGGCAGGCACAGCGTCGGCAAGCGCCGCAAGGCCTCCTTCCAGCTCGTCATGGACGCTGGCCACCGAGTCGAGCGACGTGGCCAGAGCGTCAGCGGCATCGGCCGTCGCCAGTGCCCGCACGGCAAGCTCGTCGAACCGAGTGATCGCCTCCTGCGCGTCATCCATCACGTCCGCACGGGCAGCGATGCCTCGATGAAAGGCGTCGATGCGATCAACCGTTGCCACGGCGTCGGCCAGAGCTTGGTCCTGGCCCACGAGGCGATCACCCATCTCCTCAAACCGCTCGAGCGTGGCCTCGGCCGCCGCGAGCCTGCCTGCCTGCTGTTCAAGCCGTTCGAGAAGCGTGGTGGCCCTCGTGACGCCGCCTCGCGTGGCGTTGAGTGCCTCGACCGACGTTGCCAGCCGCGAGACATGCGCCTCGAGCGCGGCAAACTGGCGATTCGCCGGCCGAACAAGGCCCACATAGGCCACCGACATCGCAACCGCCCCGCCCGCCAGCACTGACTTCCAGTCGATGCGGAAGACAGGAACACCGGCCCCACCCAGGGCCCCGGAAGGATTACCGATCGCCATTGTCAAAGCCTCCATGAATCGGTCGAGGAACACGCTGCGTGACCCGAGGCGCTCCTTCAGGCCCCGTGATCATCACGCCTTTCCTGAATCGGCGATTCTTCGGAACCGGTGCAGGTTCGCAGGAAACGGGCCGTTCAGCAGGGCTATGCGGATCGTGCCGCCGTGGCAGGGGCGTGCAAGACGGCGGCCGGCGATTCGTTATGCTGAAATGGAGTCGTGACCCCTGCCCGGTGGTGTAACGGTAGCACAAGGGATTTTGGTTCCCTTTGTCTAGGTTCGAATCCTAGCCGGGCAATGCCGCGGGCCGCTGATGCGTGTCTTGCCAGGTGGCTTGCGGGGCCGATGGATGACGGGTAGAAATCAGTGTGTTGGCGACGCGTGTTTTTGTGTCCGCCAGCCCAATCTCGAGGAGCCGCTCGTGAACGCCTGAGACGTCTACCGCTTGTTTTCGTCGACGTTCTCTTTCTCTTCAGCCCTTTGCCTCGCCTCGGCGAAAGGGCCCTCGCGTTCACTCATTGGCAGGTCTTCCTTCTCCTCGGTGCTCTGATTGCTCGTGGGGACAGCAGCCTGCGGTCGTTCCCTGGAGACTCCCACCCGTGCCTTCCCGCCTCACGCTGCCCCGCCTCACCACCGTCTTCCTCGCCTGCCTCGCCTGCCTCGCCCTTGCCGCCGCTCCGTCCATGAGCCGTGGTGAGTTTGTGTATGTCTCGAGCTTCTCAACCGGTGAGATTTCCCGCTTCCATATTTCCGACCCCGTCGGGACCAAGACCACGCTTGTCGCCGGTGGAACTCTCGGCTTCCCCACGGGCCTCGCCTTTGGCCCCGACGGACACCTCTACATCGGCGTGACCGGTGACTTTGGTCCGACGGCCCCAACGATCGTTCGGCTCGACATCTCCGACAACTCGCTCACGACGGCCTACACATTCAGCACGTTTGACACCTTCCCTGCCGCCTTGGCATTCAAGGGCAACGACCTCATCGTGGGCCGCAATTCATTCTTCGCAAACACAGGCGCCATCCAGCAGATCACAAATATCACTGGCGGGTCGCCCATGCAGAGCGACTACACCACCGGCGGAGCCCTTGCGAGCAGCCCCGGCCTTGTCTTCGATGCCGATGGCAATCTCTATGTGAGTGACCAGACGTACGCCGATCCAGTGGCCAGCGGCCCCGTCAAGCGTTTTGATACGGATGGCACGTATGTGGAAGAGGTGATCGCGGACGGCGCTTCAGGCCTCGCCGGCCCAACCGGCTTGGCCATTGTCGGCAATACGCTCTACACCAACAGCATCATGAACGGCACCATCCTCGCCACCGATCTCACGGATGACAGCACGTCGGTATTCGCTGATCTCGCGATCCCATTCAGCACGGGCCCCCTCGCCGCACTGGCCGATGGACGGCTTCTTTCAGGCGACGCTTCCGGCGGGAATCCGTCGGAAATCTACTTGATCGGCACCGACGGATTGCTCGCCAATTCCTACGACCTTGGCCTCGGCCAGGTTGGCG
>JBGTGN010000094.1:0-33376 GCA_041746715.1 Pirellulales bacterium
CCCCCTTCAGCGCCGCCATCGGTGTGGCACTCGCTGCAGTACCGGGCCAGCAGCGCCGGCCCCGTTGCGCCGGCGGGGCAGGCGTGCCCACTAAGGAACGCAGTGGACGCGGCAACCATGCCGGCACAACAAGAGCAACGCCAGGTCGTCATGTGGTCGATCCTTTGATCACACCGCCCGAGCCGCCATCGACTCACCATCCTACGCTGGGGAAAGTCCTACGACGACCAGCCCATGACGTAGAGGCCGATCGCGGTCACCATGAGCATCGCCGCGAACACGCGACGCGCAAAGGTTCCGCGGTCCACACGCTCTTCGAGGTCGTGCCAGCCGGCCCGCGCGAGCCACGCGCCGAGGACCACCGCCATCACGCCGCGGGTGGCTTGAAGCACATTGCCAAGTACCACGCCGACGAGGCCGAAGCAGGCGTAGAGCGCGACCATACCGGAGAGCCACGCGGCCCCGTACTGGATGGCCGCGACCCGCTCGCCGCGATCCTGAGGCCGAAGGGGTGGTGCGACGACGAGCGTGAGCATGGCCAGCGCCCCGCAGGCCACATAGGTGACCGCCATCGCCAGCGCCCCGGCATGGAGCCGCGAGATCGGATTCCCTGCTGCATCGAGCGATGGCTCGAGGCCGTCAATGAGCCCGACGATGCAAAGATCGGAACACGCGAAACCGAAGCATCCAATCAGGAGAATTGCAAAGGCGAGTGGTGGAATTCCGCCGCCCCGTTGGAGCATCCATGCCGCGAGTGCGCTCGAGCCGACAGCCAGCCACTGTCGTCCATCGAGACCGCTGCCTGGCGCGAGCGACACGAGCGCCGCAAGCATCACGAGTTTGAGGCCGAGCAGCGGCGCCACCCGCGATGCCGGCACCCGCTTGAGAATGGCAAACACGGCCGCCTGACCGACGAGATAGCACGCGACTGAGCCAGCCAACGGCCAGAGCCAGAAGGGCGTGGGGGGCCAAGAAGCTGGCACCAAGAGCCAGGTGAGCGGCAACGATGCGATGCCCATCACCACATGCGCCTGCACGAGCAGTCGGAGGCTCCCGCCGCGGGACCGATTGCCGTGGTGTCGCGATACGAGGTAGGAGACCGCGCTTGCCGCCGCGGCAAAGAGGCCAGCCGCCACGCCGATCGGCAGCGATCCTGGGAGGTTCATCAATGGCGGCGCGAGGTGAGGTGGGGCCGAGGCGAAAGCCCGATCCTATCACTCGTCCCTCCAGGTGGCCGCAGTGTTTCCGGAAGCCGTGCGTTCCCTACGACCCGTAAGGTCAGACGCCCCCTGCCCCACATAACGGGATGCCTGGCCAGATTTCGGCCTGTAGAGTTGCGAAGAGTTCCTGCCCGCCTCGGAAAACGTATCCATGTCGATCGCCGAACGCACCCCCCTTCTGTCTTCGGTTGCTGCCTCTCGTGCTGTTGCTGCGTTTCCATCGGCGCCGGCTGCCCGAAATCGTCTCCGCGACCTCTTGGCGCTCGTGCTCCTGGCGGTCTGCGGCTTTCTTACGGTGGCGCTCGTGACCTTCGATCCGGCAGACCCGCCGCTCTCGCGTGGGTTTCCACCGAACGCGCGGGCGGTGAATGGCTGCGGACTCGTCGGCGCTGTCGTGGCCGCCGGACTCTATGAAGCGATGGGACTCGGCGCGTGGCTCGCTGTGGCGATGCTGGTCGCCGTCGATATCGCCATGCTCCGGAGGCGGCCCCTTCCCGATCTCCCGCTGCGTGCGGCAGGAGCCGTCGTAGCGGTGGCCGCGGCCTGCTCCCTTCTGGCGATTTTTCTTCCCGACTGGGTTTCGCGACCACTCTGGGGCGGCGGCGGCCGCATCGGGAGTATGGGACGGCTCTTTTCTGAGACGTACCTCGCGAAGGGTGGCGGCGCGATCCTTCTCACGGCACTCTTTGGTGGAGGTCTCTTCTTGGCCTGCGATGCGGTGCTCATGAGTGCCGGACAGATCGCATGGGCGGGTGTCACGCGGCTCGGCGCAGGCCTGGGCGGCGTTACCGCTGCGGCGAGCAGGTTGCGACCCGCGCGGCCGGCGATGAACACTCCGTCGGGTGCTGAAACGGCCGAGCTCGCTCGTGTGTTTCCGGGTCTGCGGAACCGACTGCGGGGTGTCGCACCGGGTGATGGCGACCATGAGATCGATGAGGAAGACGATGAGCCCACGATCCGCGTGCGTCGCCGGGAGCCTCCGGTCGCCGATGAACCACAGGCCGATGGAACCGACATCGAAACGGATGAAGGCGACGATGATGAGGTACCGCCAGCTCCTGTTTCGCGGCCCGTGCCGATTCGTTCACGTGCGAGCCGCCGGCCGACGGCCCCGGCACTCGAGCTGTCGCCCGATCCGATCGGCGACTATGAGCTGCCGAGTCTCGACATGCTTCTGCCGACTGAATACCTCGCAACCGATCAGCAAGAGCAGGAAGTGCGTGATCGGGCCAAGGTGCTCGAGAAGACATTCTCCGAGTTTGGCTTCAAGGTGAAGGTCGTCGAGGTCGAGACAGGCCCCGTGATCTCACAGTATGAGATCGAGCTCGAGGCCGGCCTGCGGCTTGCCAAGATCACGAACCTCGCCGACGACCTTGCCATCGCGCTTCGCGTGCCGAGCGTCCGGATCGTGGCCCCGATCCCGGGTAAGAACTCGGTGGGCATCGAAGTGCCCAACACGACCAGACAGATGGTTCGCCTCCGCGAGGTAATCGAGGAGACGCAGTCCAAGAGCCGTGCGATGAAGATCCCGATCTTCCTTGGTAAAGACGTCGCCGGCAATCCGATGGTGGTCGACATGGCGAGCATGCCCCACCTTCTCATCGCTGGCCGTACGGGCACAGGAAAGTCGGTCTGCCTGAACTCGATCATCGTGTCGATGCTCATGACCCGGCGGCCCGATGAGGTTCGCATGCTCATGATCGACCCGAAGATGGTCGAGCTCACGCCCTACAAGTCGTTGCCCCACCTCATGCATCCGGTGGTCACCGACATGAAGAAGGCCGAGGCGATCCTCGCCTGGGCAGTCGAGAAGATGGAGCAGCGGTATACGCTCCTCGCGAAGGTGGGCGTGCGTCACCTCACGCAGTACAACGCGCTGGGCCGCGACGAGCTTATTCGCCGCATCAATCCGGCAAGCGAGGAAGAGGCCGCGGCGATCCCGACCACCATGCCTTTTATTGTCATGATCGCCGACGAGATTGCAGACATGATGATGACGGCTGGCAAGGAGATTGAAGCCCACATCATTCGGCTTGCTCAGAAGAGTCGGGCAGTGGGTATCCACCTCATCCTGGCCACTCAAAAGCCGACGGTGGACGTCATCACCGGCCTCATCAAGAGCAACCTGCCGGCACGGATCGCCTTCCAGGTGGCGAGTCGCACGGATAGCCGCGTGGTGCTCGACGAGATGGGTGCGGAGCGGCTGCTCGGCAATGGCGACATGCTCTTCCTGTCGCCCGGCACGAGTCAGATCCTCCGTGGCCAGGGCACGTTCTTGAGCGACGACGAGATCAATCGCGTGATGGCGGCGATCGGAACGACCGAGCCGCAGTATGCTGCCGAGCTCGTGAACCTCCAGCCCGCTGGTGCGGCCGATGCCGCTGCGAAGGTCGAGGGGAGCCCACAGGATCGCGACGAACTCTATGAGGCGGCCGTTGAGGTCGTGATCCGCGAGGGACGCGGCAGTGTGTCGCTGCTGCAACGGGCGCTCGGTGTGGGCTACGGCCGGGGTGCCCGGCTCATCGATTTCATGGCGGAGGATGGGGTCGTGGGCGACTACAAGGGAAGTCAGGCCCGCGAGGTGCTCCTCACGATGGAAGAGTGGGCCGCCCGCAGTGGCAGTCAGCCACTGCCCCCTGATCCCGCGCCGCGGAAGCTGAAGATTCAGCCCCACGCCGGTGAAGCCATCACGAACGACACCGATGATGCTGACGAAGATGAAGATGACGCTTACGACGACACGGACGCCGACGACAGCGAGTCAGACGAGTACGAAGAAGAGTCAGACGGCGACTGGGAAGAAGATTCGGACGAAAGCGACGACTGACCGCGTCGCCGTGGGCCGCCCGTGATCCGGCTTGGCCTCGGCGGTGCGGACGAAGATGATCACTGCGGTGGCCGATCCCATCCGATATCCTTTGTTGATGGCCAGCGTCCCCGCCGTCTCCGTTGACTCTGCCGCATTGCTCGAGGAGCACTTCGGCTTTCCTACGTTCAAGCCTGGGCAGCAGGCGGTGGTGGAGCATCTGCTGGCGGGCCGCTCAGCCGCGGCGGTGTTTCCCACGGGCGGAGGGAAAAGCCTGTGTTATCAGCTGCCAGCGATGGCGCTGCCGGGCGTGACGCTCGTGGTGTCGCCACTCATCGCGCTCATGAAGGACCAGATTGACGCGTTGGCGACACGGGGCATTGCCGCGCTTCGGCTCGACTCCACGCTTGACGCCGGCGGGTATCGTGACGCGATGGACCGCATCCGTCACGGGGAAGTGCGGCTGCTCTACGTGGCCCCCGAGCGGTTCGCGAATGAACGCTTTCGGCAGGTGATTGGCCAACTTCAGGTGTCACTCTTTGCCATCGACGAGGCCCACTGCATTTCCGAGTGGGGCCACAACTTCCGCCCCGACTACCTCAAGCTGGCCGGATTCGCCCGCGACGCGAAGGCTGAGCGTGTGCTCGCACTCACGGCCACCGCCACCGACAAGGTGCTCGATGATATTCGCACGGTGTTCGACATCGCCCCGGAGTGCGCCATTCGCACGGGCTTCTATCGGCCAAACCTCACGCTCCTTCTCACGCCACTCGAGCGACGTGATCGCGATTCCCGACTGCTTGCCCGCCTCCGCGAGCGGCCGCCCGGGCCCACGATCGTGTATGTCACGCTCCAAAAAACGGCTGAGCGGGTCGCCCATGATCTCGCAGCGGCCGGTTTCGATGCGTATGCCTATCACGCGGGGATGGAACCCGAGAAACGCACGCGTGTGCAGGATCAGTTCATCCAGTCTGACCGCGGCGTGGTGGTCGCGACCATCGCCTTCGGCATGGGGATCGACAAGGCCGATATCCGCTACGTCTATCACTACAACCTGCCCAAAAGCCTGGAGAACTACTCGCAGGAGATCGGCCGTGCCGGTCGCAACGACGAGCCTGCCATCTGCGAAGTCCTCGCCTGCCCCGATGACCTCGGCGCCCTGGAAAACTTTGCCTACGGCGACACGCCCACACTCGATGCCGTGCATGCCATGGTTCGCGATGTGTTCAGCCAGGGTGAGGCGTTTGACCTCAGCCACCACACCCTGTCGAGCACGCACGATCTCCGCATGCTCGTGGCCCGCACGCTGCTGACCTACCTCGAGCTCATTGGCCATCTCGAGGGGGGCACGCCGTTCTACGCCACATATCGATTCAAGCCGCTCATTCCTTCCAAGGACATCCTGGCGAAGTTTCAGGGCGCACGCCGCGAGTTTCTCACGGCGCTCTTCAAGCAGCCGGGCAAGGCCAAGGTGTGGTTCAACGTGGATGTGGATGACGCGGCCCGCAATCTGAATACGTCACGGGAGCGGATTATTGCGGCGCTTGACTACCTCGGTGAAAAACAGATGCTCGAGGTCGAGGCCGCAGGCGTTCGGCATCGTTACCGCGTGCTCGAGCAGCCTGCGGACCTGGCCGCCCTCGCGAAGAAGCTCCACGATCGCACGCTCGAACGGGAGGCAAGCGAAGTGCGACGGCTGCGGCAAGTCCTGGAGCTCATTGAACTCGATGGCTGCCAGGTGGCGGCGCTCGGCGAATACTTCGGCGAGAAGCGGGAGCCGTGTGGCCACTGCTCGTGGTGCTTGAGTGGCCGCAAGCCGGCGAAGCTGCCGGCCCGTCTCGATGTGGCGATCGACAAAGGCATCTGGGGGCAGCTTGATGCCCTTCGCCGGGCGCATCCCGACATCCTCAGTGACCCCCGCGCCGTCGCCCGTCTGCTCTGCGGCATCGCCACGCCGTGGCTCACAAAGGCCAAGCTCACTCGAGACCCGCTCTTTGCGAAGCTCGAGGATGTGCCGTTTTCGACCGTTCTCCGCGAGGTGGCATGTCGCAGCACAGAGACCAGGGTCCTGTGACTGTGCCGTTGTGAGCGATGGCGATTCATGTGTCGTCGCGTTCGACATGAGGTCGCCCATGCATGTCGCAACCATTTTATGCCGCACGAGCATGTCGCAAAGGAAACGACCGTCTGGTAGCCTTCGCGATACCGCCAGGGAGGTGCTGTGATTGCCCGATTCATTCTTTTCGTCGTCGTCGTGCCGCTCATGATGACATGGTTGATCGGCCCGTCGGCGTTCGGCCAGTTGATCACCGCCCATCGTGGGGCCTCGCACGACGCGCCTGAGAACACCCTGGCCGCCTTCCGACTCGCGTGGGAGCAGGAGGCCGACGCCATCGAGGCAGACTTCCAGCTCTCGCGCGACGGCCACATTGTCTGCATCCATGATGACGACACAAAGCGAGTCGCGGGAATGAACCACGTGGTCGCCCAAACACCGCTTGCCGAGCTTCGCAGACTCGACGTTGGCCGTTGGAAGGCCCCGCGGTTTGCCGGTGAACGACTCCCGACCTTCGCTGAGGTGCTCGCCAGCGTGCCCCCCGGCAAGCATTTTTTTATCGAGCTGAAGACAGGCCCCGAGATCGTGCCGATTCTGGTCAAGGATCTCGAATCCGCACGCTCCGATCCGCGATTCCTCACGATCATTGCCTTCAACGCCGACACGATCGCCGCCTGCAAGCAGGCCTTGCCAGCCATCAAGGCGCACTGGCTCACAAGCTTCAAGCAGCGCATGGTGGTTGGCGGCTGGCGACCCACGGCGGACGAGATCGCCGCCGCCGTGAAGGCATGTGGAGCCGACGGCGTGGGGATGAAGGGCGACCGAAAAATCGTGGACCGCGACTTTATCGACCGGCTCGCAGCCGGCGGCGTTGGCGAGTTCCATGTCTGGACGATCAACGATTCCGATGACGCTCGCGGCTTTCGGGACCTCGGCGCGATGGGCATAACGACCAACCGCCCGGCCTGGATCCGAGCCGCGATGGCGAAGCCCTGACAAGAACACTGATGACGATCTCCATCACCGCGGAGTCGACATGGCTGGTGTCTGGCGTGAGTCTGTGAACCACAGGAGCAACGCGAGTCCGAGCACGCTGCTGATGAGCGACCCCAGAAGGGTGCCGATCTTGCCGGCATCCAGCGAGGAGGGCGGGAGCGCGAGCCCCGCGAGAAACAGGGACATGGTGAACCCGATGCCGGCCAGGCAGGCGCCGCCAGTGAGAGCGCCCCAGCCGAGATCGGCTGGCCGTTTCACGATGCCAGTCGCTACCGCGATTGCCATGAATGAGAGAATGCCCACCGGCTTCCCGATCACCAGGCCGGCAACGACGGCGATGGAGACGGGGTCGCCCAGGCCGCTCAATTGAATCGGGACACCGGCATTCGCGAATGCGAAGAAGGGCATAATCACAAAGACCACCCAGAGATGGAGTGCCCTCTCGAGGCGATCCCGCGGCGAAACACCTTCCCGGGCGGCAAACTCGACGCGAGCCAGCAGGTTGGCTCGGGTCGCTCCGGGAGGCTCTTCGTGAAGTTGCTCGGCACCCGTCTCCAGGATCTCGGACAGCCGGTCCGATTGAATCCATGGCGAGGCGGGCGTCATCAGCCCCAGGAGCACCCCGGCGATCGTCGGGTGGACACCCGATTTGAGTATCGACAGCCACACAATGGCCCCGGCGACGACATACAGCGGCACCCGCCGTACCCCCGCAAGCCGCATGACGAGGGCTGCGATCGTTCCTGCCCCAGCAACGATAAGGGGTGTTGTGTGAATCGTCTCGGTGAACACGAACGCGATCATGAGGATCGCCCCGAGGTCATCAACGATCGCGAGGGTCAGCAGCAAGATTTTGAGACTCACCGGAATGCGATTGCCGAACAGGGCAAGCAGCCCGACGACAAACGCGATATCGGTGGCCATCGGAATTGCCCAGCCGCGGCGTGACGACTCATCCAACCCGATGAGCGTTCCGACACCGAAATAGACAAGCGCCGGCACCACCATGCCGCCGATGGCCGCCACGATGGGCAGCGCCGCCTGCCGCGGATCGCGAAGCTCCCCCGCCACAATCTCTCGCTTGATTTCGAGGCCGACAACGAAAAAAAAGACGACCATGAGGCCGTCGTTGACGACGTGGAGCAGGTCCTTCTTCAGGGACCAGCTTCCAACAGTGATCTCGAAAGGGGTATGCCAGAAGGCGGCCATCGCCTCGGACCAGGGCGAATTTGCGAGCACGAGCGCGAGGCCGGTGCAGGCCATCAGCACGAACCCGCTGGTTGATGGGATTGCGAGAAACTGCCGAATGGGTTCCGTGACCTGATCAACATGGGTCTGAGGCAGTAAGGGCTTCAAAGAGTCGGTCTTGGGCTCGGTCTCGGAGCCGCCGTGCGTCGCCATAGGTGTTTGACTCTGTGAAGAAGAATGAACCCGATGAATGGTATGGGGATCGCCTTGGGCTCCCGTCAATCCTCGCTGATGAGCATTGCCCAGCGACGTGTGGCTGAGAAATTCGCCAGCACGATCTTGGCCGCGGTCACCATGGGCACCGCGAGAACCAGGCCCGGAATGCCCCAAAAAGTTCCCCAATACATCAGTGATGCCAGGAGGAGCACGGCGTTGATGCTCAGCGCGCGGCCAGCGAAACGAATCTCCACATAGTCAATCCACACAAAGCGATTGACGCCGAGGAGGGCCGCGGTGAGGAGCGGGGCCCACGGGCTTGGATACTGGAGGAAGGCGACGACGATCGGTGGCACAAGTGCCGCGAGGCTGCCGACGTAGGTGATGTAGTTCAAGAGAAACGTCAGCAGCGTCCAGAGGGCCCAGTTGTCGATTTTCAGTGCGATCATGATCACCGCGGCGGTGACTGACATACCGATGCTCACAAGCGTCTTCACGCCCATGTAGCCTGTGATTCCTGTGTTGATGCCTTCAATCGCCCGCATGATGTACTCGCTCGATTCCGGGAACGCGCGATGAATGCGGGCGGGCAGGCGATGGGCGTCGAGGATGACGAACACCAGGTAGAAAAACACCATGAGCATGACCTCCGATACGTGCATGGCCGTACCGAATGCATACGTGACGATGTCGCCCGTCTCGAGCTGAAGGAGCTCGAGTAACGATCGACCTTCGAATTGCTCGGGATGGAAGCCGGGCACACTCGAAAGTCGTTCGGAAAGCTGCTCCCGATAGCGGGGCAGTTCCGCCTGAAACTTTTGGACGCTGTGATAGGCAACGCGGACCAGTCCCGCGATGGCGGCGAGCAAGAGGAGCGATAGGGAAAGATACGCCAGCCAACTCGGGAGCCCACGCCGCGTCAGCCACGTGGCGGCTGGCTGAATGATGAAGTAAAGGAATACCGCGATCAGCACGGGCCGCACGACCGAGCCGAGATACGTCACGACACCCACACCGACGAGCAACGTAAGAATCAGGACGCATGTCGCCGTGACATGCTGCGGCGTCATTCTCGGTGCGGAGGACGCTTCGCTGGTCATCCGCACCATTCTAAGGTTTCGTCACCGCGGCGTCGCCAGAGTCTGTCCTGTCACTTCCTTCGCGGGGGAGAACAGCCGCCGGCGTGAACATCACCTCGTAGTGCCCTGACTGAAGGGTGGTGAGAACGGCCCCGCCCTGCCCTGCCGTTGGTGTGGCTTCACCTGAGCCGACAAACGGGCGGCCGTTCTCGGTGACGGTGCCGGCCGGTAGCGACAGCGTGGCCGTGGTGCCCACAGGAACCTGAAGGTCAAGGGTGATTCCCGATGGCTCACGCTTCCAGTTGCAGGTGATCGGGCCGCGCACGGATCGATAGGTGCACTGCACCCAATCCAGGTCTGGGGCGAACCATGGCTGAAACCGGAATCGGTCGAAGGCGACGGCCTCTGGCTCAGGCTGGATGCCACCGGGCCAGTTGTAAAACCACTGGCTGATCGACCCAAACATCGGGTGATTGTGGCTGTAGGTGTTGTCACTGAATTTCCAGTCTTCCCAGAGCGTCGTGGCGCCCTGGTCGAGCATGTGGCCCCAGCCGGGGAAGTCGCTGCCGGCAACCATCGGATGGATGAGATCAGCTCGCCCCTGCCGGCTCAGAATGTCGAGGAGGAAGCGCGTGCCAAAGATCCCGGTGGTCAGCTTGCCCTTGTTGGTATCGACCAGATCGCGGAGAAGATGCTCAAACGCCGCCGCACGTTCCTGCTCGGGCAGCATGTCGAGGTATATCGCGAAGGCCTGCGCTCCTTGGATGCCCGATGACACCTTGCCCGTCCCTCGCGTCAGGAACGTATCGACGTACGCTCGCCGGATCGACTCGGCCAACTGCTCATACTCGGCTGCCTCGGCGTCTTTTCCCAGAATACGGGCAAGCGACGCCACCATGCGGGCTGATTCACAATACAAGGGCGTGACCATTGCCGCGGATGAATCCTTGGCCAAGGCCTCGTGGTCGTGGAGCCCCTTCGTCACGATGAAGTCTGGATTCTGCGATCGAACCAATTCCAGCCAGCGCTTGGCCGTAGGGTATTGCTCCTCGACCATCCGTCGGTCGCCGTAGTAGCGGAAGAGCTGGGTCACCACGTGCGGGTGCGCCATCGCCCAGCCTACGCCGCAGTACTGTATGCCGACGGAGGGTGCCGTGTCGGTGAGCATGCCATCAGGCAGGGCGCTATCGTGCCATTGCCGGGCGGCGTTCGCGTAGAACGTGGCCATGTCAAAGTTCATGAGGAACGCGTCCGACGTGACAACGAGATCGCCGCCGTAACCGAATCGCTCACGGTGGGGGCAGTCCGATTGCACGCCGAAAAGGTTGCTCAGGAAGGTCCACTCGCACATCTTCTGGATGCGGTTGTAGGGC
Organism: Pirellulales bacterium; assembly: GCA_041746715.1. Lineage (GTDB taxonomy): Bacteria > Planctomycetota > Planctomycetia > Pirellulales > UBA1268 > QWPN01. The sequence goes on from JBGTGN010000094.1 coordinate 10,935, forward strand.
TCGCTGGAGCACGTGAAGCTGCCAACGGGCTCCACGGCCGAGTTCATGCGAAGGCCAACAATGTCTTTCAGCTTCGGGGGCTTTGGCAGACCCGTCAGCTCGATGTACCGAAACGCATGAAAGGTGAACCGAGGCGTGTAGGTCTCGGGGCCGCCTCCCTTGGCGATGTATGTATCTGCCTGCCAGGCCACGGCAGGCGAGCCGTCTGGTCCAGGCTCTTTGCGTTTGATCTGCCCGCAAACACTTGTCATTGGGTTGAGGCTGCCGTCGGGATGGAGCAGTTCGCCGTAGCGGATATTGATTTCTGTTCCGCGGGGCACGTCGAATGTGAAACTGGCGAGGCCCCCGAAGTTCTGACCCATGTCCACGATGAATGTGTCTTTTGCCGGCTCCGTGATGCCCACCGGCTCGAGCCTAGCCGTCACCTTGATCGGGGAAAGCGGCTGCGCCTGGAGCCGACCGGTCGGAGCTGCGGCCACGTGGGCTGCTGTCCAGTCGCGGTCGTCATGCGCTGGCTGATCCCAGCCGTCGCGGATCTGGCATGCGTCGAACTTCTCACCGAGATAGATGCTGTTTCGCAGGATCGGCCCTGGGGCGACCTTCCACGTGGCATCACTCACGATGGTGTCACTCGTGCCGTTGGCGTACTCGATCTGAAGCTGGGCGATAAACCGTGGTCGGCCGACGATGAGCCGCTCCCGCAGGTTCACGCGTCCCCACATGCGGAGGGGGAGCGGGTTGTACCAGCCGTTTCCCAGCGTCACGCCGATGCAGTTGCTGCCGGGCTGAAGGTCGGACGAGACGTCGTACACACTCGAGTAGACCCGCTGGCCGGGGATCGTCCAGATGGGGTCCAGGTATTGATCACCGACCCGGTGGCCGTTCAAAGATGCTTCCACGTATCCAAGGCCACTGAGGGAGAGGCGAGCGCGACGCACTTCACCTTTGACGGTGAATTCCTTGCGGAAGAGCGGCGCGGGATCGTCTTCAAAAAAACCGGCGTTGGTGTCGGGCAGTGGCTTGCCATCACTGATCCAGTTTCCGCGCCACGCGCCCTCGCCGAGGAGGCCCATCTCCCACCACGTCGGCTCGCTCCATTCCGAAACGGCTCCATCGTGCCCCCACGCCTTCACCTTCCAATAGCACCGCTGCCCCGATCCAAGTGGCTTCCCTTGATACGGCACATGGATGCTCTCCTCCGAATCCACGCGGCCGCTATCCCAGAGGTCACTGCGGTCTGCCTGGAGATCCGCGAGTGTGCTGGCCACCATGATCTGGTAGGCCAATTGCTTCTGGCCCCTCGTCGATGAGGTCACCTGCCACGACAACTGGGGCTCGACGACATCAATCCCGAGCGGTTCGCGTCGGTATTCACACCGCGGCTCACGAACACGGATGGCCGACTCCGCGGCAGGTGCGACACTCAGCGTCACGAAAACACAAGCGAATGCAGCGAACCAGGGGCACATGAACTGCGACGCGGGGCACATGGGAACGCTCTTCTGGGGATGGCGGTGTGACGGAAGCGCGCCTCGCGTCACGTCTGCTAAGGATGGACAACGGATTCTAGCCTGATTTCTCACGGGTCAGGAGTCGCTCGTGGCGACGGCGCGAGTCGCCTACGATAACGACCTGTCGGCAGGCGGTGGCGTGGACCGCGGGCTTTGACAACCCGGACGACTACGAGCCGAGCGTCGAAACCTGAACCCGCTCGCTCACCAGGCTTTGTGGGCCAAATCCGTCGAGCCGCGTTCGCGCATCGTTCCGCGTGACCGGCCGCGCTGGAATGCGTTCAAGCACGCCGTCGCCAAACACGCTGTAGAGATCCAGGTCCGCCATGTGGACGTAGCCGATATGGCAGCCGCACGTCGCCTGCGTGCATGGCCGTGGCGCGAGGCAGGCCTTCCAGTGCACGGTGTAGATGTTCCCAATGGGCTCGCGGATGAAGTGGCATCGCCGGATGTGCCCTTCGCCATCGACGGCGATGACAGATTCGCCCGCGCGGCACCTTCGACCGAAGCTGCGGTGGCGGCAATTGTTGATTTCGAAGAGTGGGTCGATCGCAGCCAGCCGGTTGATGTCTGCCTCTCTGTAATAGCCCGCCTCATGCTTGTAAGCATTGATCCACAGGTATGCCGCCGGGTGCAGCGATCGCCGCAAAGCCTCGATGGCGTCAAAGTGTTCCTTGAGCCCGACGACACCGACGCTATAGCGAACGCCCCCCTTGTCGAGCTGCGTGCAGCGGTCAGCGAACACATGGACGGACGTCGCCGAGGGGTGAAAGGTAGCCCAGAGCCCAACCTTGCGATGGTCGCAGCCGTCGAGCCAGCCGAGCCCACAGGAGAGATTCGTCTGGATGGAAACACGGGACACGTGCGGCAGATGGCTGAGCCGCGCGATCGCGTCGCGGTACCAACTCCGTACGAGTGCTTCACCCCAAGGCGTGAACAGAATGACGATCTCGTCATCAGCCTCCGCGACCCAATGCACGAAACGTTCGAGCTGAGTGCGGTCGCGTTCGAGCACCTCTTGCGGGTCGCGCTGCTTCGCGAAGGGGCAGTAGCTGCAATCATAGTTGCAGCTTGAGAGCGGTCCGCGATAGAGGATGGAGAGCTTCATCGCCAGTTCCACTCATTCAGGCGGTGGCGGACTGCGTCGGACCAGAGCCACGGGCCAATCGCATCGCTCCGCTCGAGACCGGCGGCGGTGAGCGAGAGCGTTGTCTCGGTGGAGGTTGCGAGGCCTGCAGGCTCGAGTTCGGCAAGCTGTGGCAGGACTGTGATGGGGTCGGCCGAGAACCGCTCTTGGTATTGCCGAAGGTCGAGGCCGTCGGCCTGGAGCAGCGACATCAGCACGAACCGTCGTGATTGCTCGTCGTCGTCGAGTGGAATGCCGTGGTCGGCCACACCGAACGCGGCCGTTGATCTCGCGTTATAGGCATCGAGAATCTCGATCACGCCGGTCCGGCCAACGGCGTAGTCACTCGAGAAGTGCAGTTTGTTCGTGTAGGACCGTGCGCCGCAGCCGAGGCCGACCATGCCGTCCGTCTGACAACAGTAGACGGGGCCGGCGTCGGCGAGCGGAGACGGCAGGCGGAACATCCGCATCGAGACCTGTTCGTAGCCCAAGGCCAGCAGGCGGGCACGGCCGATGCGGTAGAGCGCCAGGCGGTCATCGTCCCAGTGCCGCTGGAGCCTGGCGAGGCCGGTGCACGGTCTGACATAGAGCGGATACAGGTAGAGCTCGTCCGGCTGAAACGACAGAGCTTCGTCGATCGTCCCGCACCAGCTTGCGGGTGTCTGGCCGTCACCGCCATAGATCAGATCGATGCTCAACGTGGAGAAGCCGGCCTCACGGATTCTCCCGAGAGCGCGGTGCACATCCACCCGACTCTGCGTGCGGCCGATCTGCTTCGATTCATGCTCATCGAAGGTCTGCACGCCGATGCTGATGCGGTCAATGCCCCGGGCTCGGAGCACCGCGACGCGGTCCGGCGTGACGGTGGCGGGCGATACTTCCACACTTGCTGGGATGTCGTGCGGATCGGCACCCATCACGCCCGTTGCGATATCCAGCATCGTCTCGAGCTGTGCGGCAGACAAATGCGTAGGCGTCCCACCGCCAATGGCGAGGCGACTAAACCTCGCACCGCCCAAGGCCTCGAACCCACGGCGCACAGCATCCGCGTGCCGCCGCACCGCGTCGAGGTAGCGTGCCGGCCGATCCGGCCCGTGGGGCACAGACGTGAAGAGGTTACAGAATCCGCACCGTTGCTCGCAGAAGGGAACATGCAGATAGAGAAACAGGGAGTCGAGTGGCTCGTCCCGCCACACATCGGTCAGCGGCAGAGGCCGATGGAGCGGGCGGTATGCCGTTTTGTGTGGGTAGCTATAGACGTAACTTTGGTAGGGTGACCTTTGAAGAAGCGGATGCTGTTCGGCGGTCGTTCTCATGGCGTCGCCTTCCACGACAGAACCATCTCCGCGTAGGGTACGTCCCACACGACCTGATGGGCGAGGCGATGACCAGTGTAGCCACCTTCGCCGTAGGTCGTGCCGTGGTCCGAGCAGATGATACAGAGAACGTCGGCACGGCGTTGCATGGCAGCGAACAGGCGCGGAAGGTGCGAGTCTACATACGCGAGGGCGTCGGCCTGTGTCGCAGGACTGTCATGAGTGGCGCTTCGGCTGAAAATAGAGTTGGGCTGGTGAATTGCCGACACGTTCATGAAGAGCAACACACGACGGGTCGTTGGCACCTTCGCGAGCAGTGTCTCTGCCAGCGAGACCTGATTTGCTGTTGACTGCCTGTCGGTGACGCCAAGTGTCGGGGTCCAATGGCTCTCGTGGAAGAGTCGTGGGAAGACACGGCCGAGCTCGGTCTGCTTGTTGAAGAAACCCACACCGCCTATGCAGAGGGTGTGATATCCGCTGGCCGCGAGGCCTTCGACGAAGGTCGGCTCGGGATAGATGAACGTGCGCTCGTCAACCGTTTCGCTGCCCTGAAAAGTAGATGCAAACAACCGCGGGTGCGGGCCGGGCGCAATGGGCGTGGGTAGGAAGCCGGCGAAGAATGCATGATGGGCCGCGTAGGTGAAGCTCCCGGGCGTGTGGCGTCGTTCCCATGCCCCACCTGGCAGCACGCTGGCGAGGAAGGGCGTGCGGCCGGCGCGCAGGGCACCTGAGGCGACGTCGTACCGCAACGTGTCGAGCGTCACAAAGAGAACGTCGCAGCGGTTGATGAGCTCACGCGTGTTCAGCATCACGGTCTCCATCCGGCTTCGATTGCCGCGATCTCGGCCTCATAGGTCGACTGGCCTTCATGCGTTACTCCCCTGAGCAGGTCACCGAAGGCGTTGACTTCGAGGACCGCGTGTTCCTGGAAGCCGACACGAACGGCCACATCAATTCCCATGTGAAGGGTCTTCGGGAACCGCGCCGCAACCCGCCGGCAGGTTTCGAGGAGTGCATCCCATGCATCAGAGGGCATGCGGTCCCGCAGAAGAGCCGGATCGAGGCGATGGTTCAGCAGGTGCAAGTTGGTCAGGGGCGATCGGCTCGAGCGGAGCACGATGTGCCTCGGCTTCCTCGCTATCATCAGGACGCGAAGGTCACAGACGGCGCCGGCGACGCTTGCCTTTGGGTACCACGCCTCAACGTGTGCGCCGTGGCGGCAGATCGCATCGATCAGCGCGCGAAGGTCGGATCGACCCTCGTACCGCCGAAGCCGTCGGCTGTTGTACAGTGAGACCGAACCGTCACCGTGGCGAACCACCTCGGCGGTGGTAATCGCCAACTCGCGCGATCCTCTCGCCTGGTACGCGACGACGCCCGCGGCGGAGGAGCCGTACCGAAGCTTGATGAACACGCGAGCCGCTCGGGCTGCTGCCATGGCATCTCGCAGATCGTCATATCCATGAAAGAAAGTGCCGGGCGCGATCGATCTCGGCACCGGAATGCCGCTTTCATAAAGGAGACGGTGGCAATCCCGCTTGTCAAACATCATGCAAATGTCTTGCGGGTCGCTTGTGATCAGCGCCGGTGACGGGGCACCCAGGAAGGATGCAATTTCGATCAGCAGCTTCTCGAGTCCTTTGTGAAACTGCGTTGGGCAAAGGATGAGCCCGCGCTGTGGCAGGACTGCGGCGAGTTCGTCTGGCCCGATACTCGTGAGACGGTCACCCTTCGGAAGCTGGCCGTGCCTGAGCAGTGCGAGGTGCACCTCGAAGTCGCGCCCAGGCGACTCGATTCGCAGCATCGATGCTTCGCACACCGCTTCGGCGAGCGCAATGGGGCGAGCGATCGCATCGCGGTAGTCGATGAGCGTCGCCGCTGGCAGGCCAGCCGCCTTCAACGCGGCCTGATACAGCGACACTCGCCCATCGTTGCGGGCTCCGAGTACGAACTGGCGGTCCCACACGCTACTCAGCGGCGTAGACGTAGCGGTGCATCTCGCCGTCGCCGATGTCATCGGATTCACGCTGCTCGGAGGCATCCACTTCGATCCCAAGACGGTCGAGCTTGGCCACGGCCGCATCGCTGGCGTAGTGATGATGAATATCAAGCTTTTTCAGTCGCTTGAGCTTGTCATTGGCCGCCAGGGCTTCGACTCCCGCGTCGGAGAGCGTGCCCAGCGAGAGGTCAAGCACCTCGATATGGTCGAGCACACTTGCTTCGGCGAGCGCGGCGGCGATGTCGTCGGCAATCTCGCTGTTGCGGATGCCCAAATACATGAGCTTCGGGAACCGCCCGGCTTCCAACAGCGGGCTGAGCTGGTCCGCTGTCGTGTCGCCACCATAGTCGGGGGTGCCGAGCCAAATCTCCAGATGTTCCAGAAGCGGGAAGACCGCCGCCGACAGTTCATCGACCACGCTGGGCGGCAGCCCACCTGCCTCAATCGTGAGTTTCTTCAGTTTCGAGTGAACGGGCCGCCCCAGTTGGAGGCCTTCGCCACCGCGGATTCCCAACTCCTCAAGGTTTGGAAAGGCCGACCACAGCGGCGACATGTCCGTTTGATTGATCCACGAAATCTCAGACTCCTCGCTGGTCATGTCGCCGATGAACAAGGCCTTTAGTTTGGGCAGCTTGGCACGCTGGGCGACGAGACTTTCGACGACGACGTCCGCACCATTGCCCTCGGCGGTACCGCCCCAGTCACCGATCACCAGCGCGTCGAGTGCCGCCACATTCCCAGCAGCGAGCAGTTCGTCGAAGATATCCACGAAGCCCTGGCCTTTGTCGTGTCGCTCCCAGTCGACCCGCAGGCGGTAGGCCGTATCAACGGGCGAGAGCGTCGTGTCTGCCGTGGTGAAGTCTTTGACCGGTTTGCCAGCAAACATGTCGAGGTTGTCGCTGATCATGCGGGCCGTCGCGTGGAAAAATGAGCGTCAGTCATGAATTGGACAAGATCATCGAGCATTCCCAATTCGGCGTCAACCGGACGGTTCCAGGAGATATTGTCAGCGACCATCGCGCGCATGGACTGAGGGCACCCTCGAGGAATACCGCTTCGAGAGCGGGTTCGCGCCGCGAGATATCCGGTAGGGCATAATATGCGAAGGACGGGTGTGGCACCCCATGACACCGATGGCCCGTGTTTTGGTACCCTTCTTGGTACCATTCCGAGTTGGTCATTCCACTCGTCCGCCCCGCCGGAGCCCCGCATGTCTGCCAGTACCGCTGCCCTTTCTCAGGTTGGTCAGAGCCTTTGGCTCGACAACATTACCCGTGGCATGCTCGACGACGGCACCCTCGCCGGCTATATCCGCGACTTTCACGTCACGGGGCTGACGAGCAACCCATCCATCTACAACGCCGCCGTCAAGGACACATCCTTCTACGACGAAGCCCTCGCGGCGCTCGGCTCGCAGAAGGCGGCGGCCGAAGAGGCGTTCTTCTCGATTGCGATCGAGGATCTCGCGCGGGCGGCCGACCTCTTCCGGCCCGTCTATGACCGCACCGGCGGGATTGATGGCTGGGTGTCCCTCGAAGTGTCGCCGCGGCTCGCCTACGACACCGCCGCCACACTCGCCCAGGCCAAGGCACTTCATGCCCGCGCCGCTCGGCCCAATCTCTTCATCAAGATTCCGGGCACGCCCGAAGGCCTTCCTGCGATCGAGGAAGCTATCTTCGCCGGTGTGCCGGTGAACGTGACGCTCCTCTTCACGCCGGATCAGTATCTCGCCGCATCGGAGGCCTATCTCAGGGGCGTGGAGCGGCGAATCGAGGCCGGGCTCTCGCCGCGGGTCTGCTCGGTGGCGTCACTCTTCATCAGCCGGTGGGACTCGGCCGCGGCGAAGGAGTTGCCGGCTCACCTGGTCAACCGGCTTGGCATCGCGATCGGCGAGGTGGCCTACCGAGCCTACCGTGATCTTCTGGCCTCTGACCGCTTCGAGCGGCTGTGCAATTCTGGAGCGGTTCCCCAGAGACTCCTCTTTGCGAGTACGGGCACCAAGGATCCAAAAGCCTCCGACTGCCTCTATATCGATGGCCTCGCGGCGCCGAACTCGGTCAATACGATGCCCGAGAAGACGCTCCATGCGTTTGCCGACCACGGCCATGTGATTGCCACGCTCTCGGCCGGCGGCGGAATGGCCGACTCAACACTCTTTGCGATCGAGCGGGCTGGCGTGAACGTAGCCGCACTCGGAGCGAAACTTCAGAAGGACGGCGCCGACGCGTTCGTGAAGAGTTGGGACGAGCTCATTGGCGTGATCGAGGCCAAATCACGTGCGGCCGCCGCCACGTAGCGGTCCCTGATTCGGGAATGGGGTCCGCCTTCAGGCAGGAGAGACGATGACTCGGTGCTTGTGGATCGCTGCCCTGGCGGCTGTTGCACTCGGGAATACGGCGGTGGCCACCGTGCTCTACGACGGCCCGCTCGGGACTGCACCGGAGAGCCAAGGGTGGCTGGCGTTTGGGGAATCTGGTGGCGCGGCTGTCCGCACGACCGCCGGCGGCATGACGACGTTTGATACGACCTGAGCCCACGCTGGGCCTGCTTCCACTCGCGTGCCTGGCAATCGTATTTCGCTGGCGCTTGGCGAACCACCAGGCTCGCGCCGAGGCGTGAAATCGCTACCATGTCGGGGCATTCACTCGCACCGAGGAGCCTCTGCCATGACCGCTGACCACAAGACCCATGTTGCCCGCACGAGGCTGCCCGAGTGGGAGGCCGTTGCCGACCATGCTACCGCCACAGCCCACCTCCACCTTCGGGATCTTTTTGCCGCCGACCATCACCGGGCCGCGCGAATGGCGTTTGAGGCGTGCGGCCTCTTCATTGATCATTCCAAACAGCGAATCACCGAGGGCACGCTCCCGCTTCTCATACGGCTTGCCCATGCCTGTGGCCTCCGCGAGCGAATCGATGCGATGTTTGGGGGCGAGCGAATCAACACGACTGAGAACCGTGCGGTCCTCCATGTCGCCCTGCGAGCCCCTCGCACCCAAACGATTCTCGTTGATCGCGAAAATATCGTGCCGGGTGTCCACGATGTGCTCGACCGCATGGCAGCCTTCTGCCACCGCGTGCGGAGCGGTGCATGGCTTGGCCACACCGGCAAACGCATCCGTGCGATCGTCAATATCGGCATCGGCGGTTCCGACTTGGGCCCCGTCATGGCTTACACGGCGCTTCGGCACTATGCCGACCGGGAGATCACATTCCGGTTTGTCTCGAACGTGGATGGCACCGACTTTGCCGAGGCGGTCCACGACCTCGACCCGGCCGAAACCCTCTTCATCGTCGCCTCAAAAACATTCACGACGCAGGAAACGCTTACCAATGCCCGCACCGCCCGCGAGTGGACCCTCGCAGCGCTTGGCGACGAGGCGGCCATCGCCAAGCACTTCGTGGCGCTCTCGACCAACGGGAAGGAGGTCGCGGCGTTCGGGATCGACACGGCCAACATGTTTGGCTTCTGGGACTGGGTTGGCGGTCGCTACTCGATGGACTCCGCGATCGGTCTCTCCACGATGCTCGCGATCGGTCCCGATCACTTTCGCGACATGCTCGCGGGCTTCCACGTGATGGACGAACATTATCGGACCGCCGACTTCGCGCTGAATCTGCCTGTGCTCCACGGGCTTCTCGCTGTCTGGAATGCCACCTTCCTCGGGGCCCACACGATCGCGGTGCTTCCGTACGACCAATACCTCTCTCGCTTCCCGGCGTATCTCCAGCAGCTCACGAGGGAGAGCAACGGCAAGCAGGTCACGCTCGACGGCCGCACGATCGATGACTACGACACCTGCCCAATCTACTGGGGCGAGCCAGGCACCAACGGCCAGCACTCTTTCTATCAGCTCATCCACCAGGGCACCCGGCTCATTCCGTGCGACTTTCTCGGGTTTCTCCAGTCGCTCAATCCACTCAGACGGCACCACGCGATCCTCATGGCCAACTGCTTCGCGCAGGCCGAGGCCCTGGCCTTCGGCAAGACGGCCGATGAGGTGCGTGCCGACGGTGTGCCTGAGTCGCTCGTGACGCACAAGACGTTTCCGGGCAATCGACCAAGCAGCGTGATCCTCGCCGAGCGGCTCACGCCCCGTGTGCTCGGCAGCCTTGTCGCCCTCTATGAGCACGCTGCCTTTACAGCGGGGGCGATCTGGGATGTGAACCCGTTTGATCAGTGGGGCGTTGAACTCGGGAAGGTGCTGGCCAATCGGATCGTGCCTGAGCTTGAGGCGAAGAGCGAGCCGGCGCTCGGCCATCACGACGCTTCGACTGCCGCCCTCATCCGTCGGTATCGCGGGGCAATGCACCCCCGCTGAGGGCGGACGTCACGGTGCCCGTCGAATGACGACCATCAGGTCGCCATCGTTGTCGGCCAGTTCCGTCCACGTATCGACACATCGCAGGAAGAGCTGCCCTGATGTCGGCGGTTTGATTGTTGCCTTCACGCCGAGCGGAATCTCTTTCGAGAGCGTGAAGTCGGAAAATACCGCGCCGGCGAGTCGCCCGCGGCCGTCGGCCTCACCATCAGCCGTGAGCTGTTTGCCGGCCGCCGCGATCCGCCAGGTGCCGTCGGCCACAATCTCATAGGCCGTGCCCTCCTCAACGAGCACCTTGCTCGCCTGCCAGCCCGCCTGCGCCTTGATCTTGAGCTTGACCTCGCCGCTCCCGAGTTTCTGAAATTTGGCCGCCCACGGCCAGGCGGTGAGGTCCGATCGATAGCCGTTGCCGAGCGTGTTGAGGAACTGGTCGTACTCAAACGAAATCTCCTTGGCGACCGGGCCGTACACGCTCTCAAACGACGCTCCCTGCTTCTCCTCCATGAGGGCGATCGCCAGCGGCACGAACCGCCTCGAGTAGTTGGGGTTGTTGGCCAGAAGATGGCAGAGCGCCCATCGCCATGCATAGTCCTGCCATGTGCCTGATTCGGTCCGCCCAGGGATCGCGATCTCGAGCAGCTTTCGCTTTGGGGTCGCGTTTTGGAGGTAGCCGACAACCGGCGCTGGCAGGTCGATCGCACGATCACCTTCCTTCCAGTAGTTGCCCAGTTCCGCGATGCCCTCTGAGAGCCACGTGGGGCCTGTCGAGCCAAAGGCGAGGTGGCAGATGCCATGCACGCACTCGTGTTGGATGACGCCGTGATCCGCACAGGAATAAAGCCGGGCATGCCGCTGGTTGCCGAGGCGAGAATTGACGCACACCCCTTCGCCCCGCTGAATCTTCTGGACGCCAAAAGGCTCGTCAATCAAGCCTGATGGAAACTTCCCAAGATCCTTCGCGACAAACCCCTCGACGACACCGGTCATGCGGCGGCCCAAGAACGTCTCGAGCGCCTTCACCATGCGTTCGAGCTTCTCGCTGATCACTGCCCATTCGCGATCCGACACGTCGGTCACAAACGCGAAGTGCGCCGACCGCACAAGCCGTGGTGCAGCCGGTGGTGTATCAGACAGCGTGCGGTACTTCCGCTCGAGGGCATCGTCGCCTTTGTCGGCAACCGTCTTGGCCCCCTGGTTCTCGACCTCGAGTGTTTGGGCAACGACGTCTCCCATCTGGAGCTCAAGCGCCTCGAGACGGACGACCGTGGCCCCCGGCTCGATTCGTGCGGGATCGTTGCTCATCAGCCGCGCGACCGCCCCCTCGGATAGCGGGCATGTGATCGCAGTCTTGCGGTTGAAGGCTTTGTCGCGAGGCAGCTCCACGACAATCCGCTTGGCCAGCGCCATCTTCACGGTCGCCGTGACCGTCCGCTCACGAAACTTCGATGCCTTGGCATCAGCGTCACCGGGCTTTCCATCGACGACACCGAGGTCGTGGCTACCGTCGTCGAGCACAGTCAGCTCGCTCACGCCTCCATTCATCTTTCCAGTGTCGTCCATCTGGCAGGTGAACCGTATGACCTGGCCCGGCTTCACGCCGGCCGCCGGAAACTCCGACGTCACCTGCACGTTCGCTGGTGCCGAGAGGAGCGTGCCGTCCGAGAGGGCAACACCCTGCTCTTTCCCGCCTTGCACGCGAACCTCATGTCGCCTGCCGGCTGGATCGCGAACAGTGAGGCCGTCTCGCGTGACCGTCTCGACGGTTCCAGTGAGACTGAGCTTGCCGACGACCCGCACCTGGCCGTGCGCCATCCCCGGAAGACCACTCAGGAGGCACGCGGCGATGATCGCCTGAAATCGTTGCATCGGGGTACCCATTGCCAAGCTCATGAGGTTCATGCTCCTGGGCCGTCTGCGAAGGCCCGCCATTGTACCCGCCCTTTGCGATGATACGCCCTCACTTGTATTCTCGTTCGGCGTTGATCGCGTGGTCGATGCACGACAATCCAATGGTTTCCTTTCTCCTGCCCGCTTTGGCCCACAGATGCCCACGATCGAGATCTACGACACCACGCTTCGCGACGGTTCCCAGGGAGAGGGCGTCAACTTTTCGTTGGCCGACAAGCTCGCGATCGCGAGACGACTCGACGAGGTCGGTGTCGATTTCATCGAGGGAGGCTATCCCCTTTCGAATCCAAAAGACGCCCAGTTTTTCGACCAGGTGCGGGGCCTCGGCCTGCGGCATGCGAAGGTCTTCGCGTTCGGAATGACCCGCCGCCGTGGCATGGAAGCGTCCGCCGACCCCGGCATGAAGGCCCTCCTCGAGGCCGGTACGGCGGGCGTGACGATCGTGGGCAAGACGTCGGCGTTTCATGTGGCCGAGGTGCTCGGCGTATCGCACGAGGAAAACCTCGCGATGATCACCGACACGGTCGCCTTCTTGACCGGCGCCGGCCGTGAGGTCTTCTACGACGCCGAGCATTTCTTCGATGGCTGGAAGCTCGACGCCGCGTATGCCGCCGAGACGATCATCGCCGCGGCTCGTGCTGGGGCCACGCGGATCGTTCTGTGCGACACCAACGGCGGCACGCTGCCCGAGGAGATCGCCGCCATGACGAGAGCGGCCGCTGCGGCCCTCGTGCTCGCGGGCACGCCCGTGCCACTTGGCATCCATTGCCACAACGACTGCGATCTTGCGACCGCCAACTCGCTCGCCGGCGTGGCCGCTGGGGCCGTGCAGGTGCAGGGAACGATCAACGGCATCGGCGAGCGGTGTGGCAACGCGGATCTCGTGTCTGTGGTGGCCAACCTGGCTCTTAAGCTCGAGGGCTACTCGGTGCTCGGAGGCGCGGGCGTCTCGCACCTCACCGAGCTTTCGCGATTTGTCTACGAGACCGCCAACATGTCATACCGTCCCGCGCAGCCGTTCGTGGGGGCGAGCGCGTTTGCCCACAAGGGAGGCATGCATGTCCATGCCGTTTCAAAAGCGGCGCATTCCTACGAGCACATCCCTCCCGAGGCCGTTGGAAATTCTCGCCGCGTCTTGGTGAGCGAGCTTTCGGGCCGCTCGAACATCGCGGCGATGGTCACGCGGCCCGATGTCAAGAACGATCGTGGGCTCCTTGACACCGTGCTCGCCGAAGTCTGCCGGCTCGAGAATGATGGTTGGCAGTTCGAGGCCGCCGGGGCATCCTTCGATCTCCTTGTCGATCGGCTGGCCGGCACGTATCAGCCGCTGTTCCATCGCGAGCGGTACAACATTGACGTGGAGAGCCGCGGAGACGGTGACATCCGCACGCTTGCCACCGTGAAGTTGCTTGTCACGGGCGGGCCACGGCACGAGGTCGCCGAAGGAGACGGTCCAGTCAACGCGCTCGACGCGGCGCTCCGCAAGGCGCTCGAGCCCGTGTACCCGGTGCTCGCCCGGATGCACCTGCTGGACTACAAGGTTCGCGTGATCAACGGGCAGGAGGGCACGGCCGCGAAGGTTCGCGTCTCGATCGAGAGCACCGATGGCGAGCGGGTTTGGGGCACGGTGGGCGTGAGCGAGAACGTCATCGAGGCATCCTGGCTCGCCTTGGCCGACTCGTTCCACTATTTTCTGGCGAGCGTCCGCTGACTATTTCCAGTTCCTGACTTCGCCACATGACCGAGCTCGCCAAGCATTACGACCACCGTGCCGCCCAGGCACGCTGCCGCGCCCTCTGGGACTCCCTTCGGGCTTGGCATGCCGAGCCGCTGCCGCCCGGCTCAGGTGACGGCCGGATTTTTTCCATTGTGATTCCACCGCCGAATGTGACCGGGGCGCTTCACGTTGGCCACGCCCTCAACAACACGCTCCAAGACATTCTCGTGCGGGCCCGACGGATGCAGGGGTATCGAACGCTCTGGATGCCGGGCACCGACCACGCAGGGATTGCCACGCAGGCCGTTGTCGAACGGCGCATTCTCGAAGAGGAAAAGAAGTCGCGGCATGACCTTGGTCGCGAGGCGCTCGTCGCACGAATCTGGGCATGGAAGGAACAGTATGAGGAGCGGATTCTCGAGCAGCTTCGTGACCTTGGCGCAAGCTGCGACTGGGATCGCCTCCGGTTCACGCTCGACGACCAGTGCGCTGGGGCCGTTCGCGAGGCGTTCCTGCGACTTTTCAAACGAGGCCTCGTCCGCCGCGGCAAGCGGCTCGTCAACTGGGACACTTTTCTTCAGACCGCCGTCAGTGACGACGAGGTTTTTCATGAGGAGACGAAGGGCCACTTCTGGCACATCCGCTATGACGTGATCGACCCGAAGCCGGGGGAACCTGCGAGCGTGACGGTGGCCACGACGAGGCCCGAAACGCTGCTCGGCGACACCGCTGTGGCGGTTCATCCCGATCCGGCGGCCGCGCTCGATGCCGCTGATCGCGACCTGCGGGAGAAGCGGGCGGCTGCGTCGTCGAAAGATCAACCCACGATCGATGCGGCGATCGACGACCTCGCTGGCCGCCGTCGCGATCTGCTTCCGTTGCTGAAGACCCTCGCCGCGATGGCCAAGGATGGCCGCCAGGTTCGTCTTCCGCTGCTGGCCCGGCCGATTCACCTCGTCGCTGACGAGTGGGCCAAGCCCGAGATGGGAAGCGGCTGCGTCAAGATCACACCGGCCCATGATCCCAATGACTATGACGTTGGGCTGCGGCAGTCGCTGCCGATGCTCAACATCCTGAACCCCGACGGCACACTCAACGCCGCCGCCGGGCCGTACGCCGGTCTCACCATGAAAAAGGCTCGCGAAAAGGTCGTGGCCGATCTCGAGGCGGCCGGCCAGCTCGTGCAGGTCGAAGACCGGCTCATCGACCTGGCCCACTCCGATCGGTCCAAGACGCCCATCGAGCCGTACCTTGCCGATCAGTGGTTCATTCGGATGGGTGAACTTGCCCAGCCGGCGATCGACGCCGTGATGTCGGGCCGTATCCGGATCGTGCCGGAACGTTACGCCAAGGGCTACGTCGACTGGCTCTCGGAGAAGCGAGACTGGCCGGTGAGCCGCCAGCTTTGGTGGGGCCACCGCATCCCGATCTGGCATGTCTCCGGCGTGACCGAAGCCGACCTTGTCGCCGCCTTCACCGGCCACGACACGATCTCCTGGCAGCCTGATGGCAGCGATGGATTTTTCGTGTGCTCATCCGACGAAACGCTCCCGGTCGAGGGAATCGCCAACAAAGATCTCGTGCGGGATTCGGACGTCCTCGACACGTGGTTTTCCTCCGCGCTCTGGCCGCATTCCACGCTGGGCTGGCCGGCCGCGACGCCCGAGCTTGCCTGCTTCTATCCCACGAGCACGCTTGTCACGAGCCGTGACATCCTCACGCTCTGGGTGGCACGCATGGTGATCATGGGGCTTTTTGACACCGGAGAGATTCCGTTTCGCGAAGTCTCGATCCACCCCAAGATTCTCGATCGCTACGGCGAGACGATGAGCAAGTCGAAGGGGAACGGGGTCGATCCGGTCGATGTCGTCGAGGCTCTCGGAGCTGATGCGCTTCGGTTCGCGTTGGCCGGCATGGCCACCGAGACGCAAGACGTCCGTATGCCGGTCGATTTTCAATGCCCCTCGTGCGGGCATCTCATCGAGCAGACCACACAGAACCGTACGAAGCCGCGGCTCGACTGCCCAAAGTGTGGCACGGCCTTCCGGACGCAGTGGGCCAAGACCGAGGTCGACCTTGCCCTGCCCCGCGGCCCGGCCGTGAGCGAGAAGTTTGAAGCTGGCCGCAACTTCTCGAACAAGCTGTGGAACGCCACCCGGTTTGTGCTCATGCACTTTGACGAAGCCGACTCTGCCACGGCCCGTGGTGGACTCCTTGCAGCAGGCGATCCCTTCGCGGCCGCGCCAATGGAAGACCGGTGGCTCGCGAGCCGGCTGGCGAGCGTGGCTCGCGCAGCATCGTCTGCGATTGATGAGTATCGCTACGCCGAGCTTGCCCGCGTTCTCTACGGTTTCGCCTGGGACGAATACTGCAGCGCGTATCTGGAGCTCTGCAAAAGCCGCTTAGCTGATCCGGCCCATCGCGACCGTGCCCGATCGATGCTCCTGCTTGGCCTCGACACGATCCTCAGGCTGCTTCATCCGATCATGCCATTTGTGACCGAGGAGATCTGGCAGCAGCTTGGTGCGGTCGCAGGGAATCGGAGGATGCCATGGGACGACCCTGACTCGCCACTTCCTGAGTCGATCATGACGGCCCGCTGGCCCGAGCCTCCCGAGGCGTGGCTCGACACGAAGACCGAGCGGCAGTTCGGAACATTTCTGGCAGTTGTGGCCGCGATTCGTGAGATCCGTTCGCGGCAGAACGTGCCACCCCGGCAGAAGGTGCCCGCGGCCATTCGGGCACCAAGCGACATGGCTGACCTGCTCGAACCCATGCGGCAGGCGATTGAATCGATGGCGGTCGTGGAGCTTGCGACCATTCGTCCCGACGCCGTGGGTGCTCCCGGCGCTGCGACCGCATCGGTTGCAGGCTGCGAGGTGTTTGTTGACCTGGCCGATCTCGTTGACGTCGATGCCGAGATTGCACGGCTCGAAAAGGACTACGCCAAGACCGAGGGTTTCGTCAAGGCCAAGAAGGCAAAACTTGCCAACGAGACCTTTACCTCACGGGCGCCTGAAGCCGTCGTGGCCGCCGAGCGAGTACAACTCGTGGAGCTTGAGGACCGCCTCGCCAAGGGTCAGGAATCCCTCGCCGCGTTTCGGGCTCGAAAAGCGCAGGCAGCCTCCTGATACCGATGCCCCTTTCTTGGGTAGACTGGTGTCACGAGGTCAGGCGACGCCGGGGCGGGCGCGTCGGGCTCTATCCCAGGCAGGAGCAATCCACTATGAGCGTCCAGATGGAGCTCTCTCGAATCATCATCAGTGAGATCAACGACCAACAGGTTGTCTATCTCAAGGAGGTCGAAGGCGACCGGACGTTCCCGATCCTCATCGGCCTCTTTGAAGCTACGAGTATCGACCGGCGCGTGAAGCACCAACAGGCGCCTCGCCCCCTCACGCACGACCTTCTCGTGGCCGCTGTCGAACTGCTCGGTGGCGAGTTTCAGGATGTGATCATTTCCGAGATCAAGGAACACACCTATTACGCCGTCCTTCGCGTGCTCAAGGATGGTGAAGTCGTCGAGATCGACGCCCGGCCCTCCGACGCAATTGCCGTGGCCGTCACCTGTGAGCCCAACCTCCCGATCTATGTGTCGGAGGACGTCATCGAAAACGCGCTCGGCTGAGGGGCTGCAATGAGCCGGCGCTCCACCAAATCCAGATGCGCTCTAGAACCGCTT
Organism: Pirellulales bacterium; assembly: GCA_041746715.1. Taxonomy (GTDB): domain Bacteria; phylum Planctomycetota; class Planctomycetia; order Pirellulales; family UBA1268; genus QWPN01. Next base: position 28,516 of record JBGTGN010000094.1, read on the forward strand.
CTTCGTGTCGGCTTCGGCGGCGGCCGCCGCGAGAAGCCGTAGCGCAGCGGTCCGCTGGGCCGGAGTGTCATCTTCCAGAATCCTTCCGATGGCCCGCCAGGCTGTGTCGGACAGGGTCGCGGCCGTCGGGTTTGAAAGCGCGACGCGAAAGGTTTCGTGTTTCTCGCGGACGCGGTCGCCGATCACCGCCACCCGCAATGTTTGCGTGGTCTGGCCAGCCGCAAAGGTCACTCGGCCCAGGGCTCGCACATAGTCGCGGCCCGCGGTCGCCGTGCCGTTGGCCGTCGCCCACGACACGCTGACGGGCTGCGTCGCGAGAGCCGACAGCGTGAGCGTGAATGTCATCCACCGTCGCCCGGCGTTGCCTTCGAGGGCCATCGCCCTGCTGATCGACACCGTTGGTGGTGGTGGCGGCTGTGGCGGTGGTATTGGTGCTGGCGGCACGACTCCCCAGAGCGATCCGTCGGCCGCGGCTACGACCGCCGAATACCGGTGGGCTGTTGCAAGCGGCTCGTCCATGCGATGAAGCTTGGCAAAATCGCCCCACGGGGTCGCGCCCGATGGGCCGGTGAACTGAAAATCCATGAAGGCGTCCATGCCGGCGGCATCGAGTGCCATGAGATAGTCGCGATAGATCGTTCCCATGCGCGGATCGTTTGATGCTGCGTAAAACGCCCCTTGGTACGCCCCGCCACGGCCGTCGAGGTGGTGGCCCCCTTCGTAGGCGACGAGTTGGATCGGCCGGCCGAGCCGCGCGGTCCATTGCTGGGCGAGCCGCTCGTGGTTGGCGGTCCATTCCACGCTCGTGGCGATGTTGGTCCGCGTGTCGGTGATCACCTGATCGACCGTCGTCGTGGCGGAATAGCTCGCCCGCTGTTCATCGGTCGGCGTGATGTAGGGGGCGATCGCGATGGCGTCGAAGGAACCGTCCATTGCCTCGGTGATCTGGCCGGTCACCCAATCGACCGCGGCCCAGCCTGCGGCCACCCGAACGAGCCGGTCGGTCTGACCAGAAAAAACACTCGACCAAATATCCATGTCTCGTTTGGCCTCACGACCGGCGACGATCCACTGCCCGTAGTCGGGGTCAAGGTTTTGTGCGGCGGCCTGCTCCGCCACCCAGTGCGAGGCTTCAAATCCCCATCCAAAATTCCAGACCTCGTTGGCCCATTCGACAGAGGCCTTTCGGCCCGGTTCGAGGTGGTCGCGAACATACGTGGCAAAATTTCGCACAAACGTGTCGTCGGCCTGGTGGGGCATGTTGAACCAGGGGTCGGCGTCGAGGTCATTGGCAAGCTGCACCATGTATTCCACCGACATGCCGTTGACGATCGGCTCGCTCTTCGAGCCTTCGGGTCCGGAGCCCTGGCGAATGTCGGAGCCGTCACGGCGATCGGACCATGTGCGGATGTCGGAGGTATTGGTCTCCTGCATCCCCATGAAGCGGATCGCGTCGAACGGGGCGAGCCGCTCAAGGAACAGCGGGTGGAAGGGTGAGAACGAGGCTCCGGGCTGCCATTGTTGCCCGACGAATCGTTGACCCTGCCAGTCGGGCATCCAGACGTTCATGTTGCGAACGGGATTTACAGGACTCGTGGCCTCGAGCACCACATAGATGCCATTGTCGGTTGGAGTCACCTGCAAGTCGGCAAACGATCGGCCTGAGGCTGTGCGGCCGCTTGCGGTAACACGGGCATCAAACCCAAATGTGACCCTGCCATCGCCATCCCACTCGGCGCGGTATGTCCCGGCCGCATATCCTCCGCCGAGGCCGCGGAACATGAGCGTGCCGGCTCGCTGCTGCATGGTCTGGCCTGCGGAGTTCGTCCACGTGGCAAGCCGTGCGACGTTGCCGTTGGCATCAAGGGTGAGCGGCGGCGTCGTAGGATCGTCCCATGACGTGCCCCATGTCGCCGTGTTGAACGCATGGGCGATCCACGGTCGCGATGCCTTGAACGCATCGGTGAACGTCCACGCTGGGGACCAATCGACGACATTCTCGAGATTCATTCCCACGGCCATGTGGGAGTCGCCTGCCATGAGCGACCGTGGCTCGAGTTGTTCGATTCCACCACGGAATGAACCCACCCTCTCGCGCTTCCGCGCGGCGCGTGAAATCCCTCGGATGGCCATGGCGTCTTTTCCCCGCTTCCCGCCATGATCCTACGACGGTCGGCGTTCCTTCTGCAAGCGGTGTGAGCATCGCCGCGGGAGGGTCAGGCGATGTGACTACCGGGACATGACTCGCCCGAAGGCCCCGGCCAGGAAGGCTGGTACCTGGGTCAGGTCACCGACAAGGGCAACGCCGAGCAGCGTTGCGAGGAGGATGCCGAACTGGGCGATTGGCTTGAATCCGCAGCCAGCGAAGACGGCGAAGGCGAGCCCGAGCACGAGGGCCGACCGGATCATCGGCACAGCCACACGAGCGAGTGCGCCGTCGATCGCCTCGGCAACCGTCGCCCCGTCGCGAACCAGCCGCCGATACCACGTGAGCAGATGCACCGTGTCATCGACCGCGATGCCGAGGGCGATGCTCGCGGTCATCATTCCGCCAACGTCGAGCGGAAGGCTCAGCCAGCCCATGGCTCCAAAGACGATCACGAGCGGAAACAGATTGGGAACCATCGCCGTCAGACCGATGAAGATATTGCGGAAGAACAGAGTGAGCATGAGGGCAATCGTCGCGAACGCCGTAAAGCTGCTTTCGAGCAGCGACTGGAGGAGCTCGGCCTGGGCTGCAATCACAAGAGGCACGCCACCGGTGCACACGGTCTCCAGTGGCTCGGGCACGTCTCGCTGCCGGGCAGACTCGGCCACGAGAGGGGCGATCTCGGCCTGGAGTTGTCGCTGCTTGTGGGCCGTGAAGTTTGCCACCTGGAGTGAGATGCGCCACCATTCATGGTCGCCGTCTTCGGCCACCATGCCTGCTTCGACGAGCGTAGGGCGACTTCGGCGGAGCTTGCCCTCGATCACGCCACGTCGGATCACCGATCGCACCTGGCCACGTTCGCCGCTTCCGAACAGATCCGACGGAAGAAAGGTGGCCGCCGACGAACTGCCTCGAACGTCGTCCATGCGGCGCAGCCTCGTCTCAACTTCCTGCACAAGGGCGGCGCGATCGCCGAGGCCGTTCTCCTGATTCCCGTCGAAGGCGAGCACGACATCGACGGTCTGGAACGGACCGATGTGGGCGTTGAACCATTCGAGGTCGGCGATCCACCGGCTCGAGGATGGAAGAAATCGGGCGGGTCGGACCTCGGTCTCGAGCCGTGAGAGCCCGAGCCCCATGGCGACCATCGTCGTCAGCGAAACGATGACCGTCACCGTGTGCCAACGCACCAGCCACCGCACGAACCGCTGGGCGCCGGGCCAGGTGGCGTTGGCCGGCGACCATTGCGGCGGGGGCGGAAATGTTTGGAGCAGGGCGGGCAGAACAACGAACACACCAGCGAATCCGATGCAGGTGCCGATCGCGCCGTAGAAACCGAACTGCCACACCGGCCGCACCTGGCTGACGCAGAGCGACGCCATACCAAACACGGTGGTCAGCCCGGCGACGAGGCTTGGCTGCCAGCCATGAACGAGCGCGAGCCCCGGTGCCGCGACCGGGCCATGCTCGGGAAGGGCCTCGATCCAATAGCCCATGAAGTGGACGGTCGCCGAGATGGTCAGCACGAACGTGACAACGGGTACGAGCGACACGAGCATGTTCATCGACCCGCCCGACAGCCAGATCACGGCCTCGACGGCGAGCGAGGAGAAGCCGGCCACGGCGACCACCATGAGGCCCAGTCGGACGCTGCGGAGCGAAAGGCATGCGAGTGTGAGGGCGGCGAGCATCGAGATGGGCGACCAGGTCGATGCGGTCTGCTCATTCTCCCGGTCGATGGCCACGCTCACTACGGCATCGCCCGTCACTCGCACCGCGGAACGAGGAACGCCTGCCTCCGCGGCAGCATCGATGAGCCAGTCAAGCGCCGCACCGCGGCCTCCGTCATCGAGGGGTACCAGCGTGACCATGGCGCACGTGGTTGCACCGTCGGGACCGATGAGCGTTCCGCGAAGCCGCGAGGTTGCCTCGTCGTTCTCCAATCGGCTCGCCTCTGCTACCTGGTCGCGAAGTCGCGTGCCGGTGGTCACGCCAGCGAACCACACGGGCCTGTCACCCTGCGCCGCGGCGGCCTGTTGGTCTGTGACGGCACGGGCCAGTCGGTCGAGGGAGGCGTCATCGACGCGACACCCGTCCCAGCTCAGGAGGACTGTCTCATCAGGGCCGAAGATTCGGAGGAAGTCGTGGTAGGCCCGCGTGACGGGTGATCCTTCCGGCAGCCAGCCGAGCACGCTGTTGTCGCGATAGTCGTAGGCGTGCCACGATCCCCACACAACGAGCGGCACGATCGCTAGGCACGCCACCAGCACCCCACGCGAGTGCCGCTGAAAGAAGACCTGAAGCATGAGGTGGCAGCTCGACGCGGGGATAGGGCGGCCACTTCCGTGGCTCGACCACCACAACCTACCGTTCCCGTGGGCATCGCGCCCATGCGCGAGCGTTGAACGTGTGGTGCCTGGGCGTCAGGCCTCGGCAATGGGGGCCGGCTGGCGGTCGATCGTGGCTGGCAGTCCAAACGCTTTTCGGAGGACCAAGAGCGAGCGTTCGCCGTGTTCGGCGGCGACGATGACGTTCAGGCGAACTTCGCTTGTGCTCACGAGGTCGATATTGATGCCCGCTTCGGCGAGCGGGGCGAAGAGGCGATCGGCGACGCCGGCATGGCTGCGGATGCCGACGCCGGTGATCGAGAGCTTGGCGACGTTCGGCACGTCGGCCACCGTTGCGCCGCGGGCCGCCGCAATGGATCGGGCG